>JACDCH010000284.1 GCA_013694495.1 Acidimicrobiia bacterium
AGCACGAGCAGCCGCCGTCCGGTGACTCGGAGCCGCCGCACCGGCTGCTCGACGAACCGGTACGACAGCACCGTCAGGCCGACGGTGACCGCAGCCCGCAACGTGAGCAGGCCGGCACCGCCGAGGCCGGTGCGGCCCGGTGTGAGCACGACGATCACCGGCCAGTGCCACAGGTAGAGGCCGTAGGAGACCCGACCGACGGCGACGGTCCAGGCGTGGGTCAGCACCGCCGGCGCCTTGCCGCCCCCCACCGCCCCGGCGATGACGAGAGCGGTGAGGGCGGCGTGGAGCGGCAGGCCGACGGTGAACAGCCAGGCGGCGGTCTCGTCGACCAGGAACCACGACGCCGCGCTGGCGACGAGCGCAGCGGTGGCGAGGCCCGGCCGCACGCGTCGCCCAGCCGCACCGATCGGCAGGACCGTGGCCAGCAGCGCGCCGACGAGCAGCGCGTGGAGGCGGGTGTCGGTGCCGTAGTAGGCGCGGTCGAGGTCGCCGCGGAGCAGCACGAGGGCCGCGACCGAGGCGACGATGCCGGCGGCCGCCACGACCGCCACCGACCGCGCCGCACGGGCGCCGGCACCGGACCGTCGGCGCAGCACCGCGAGCAGGACCAGGGGCCACACGACGTAGAACTGCTCCTCGATCGCCAGCGACCACAGGTGCCCGAGCGGCGACGGCCCCCGCACGCTGTCGAAGTAGCCGTCACCGCCGGCCAGCGCATGCCAGTTGGCGACGTAGCCGAGCCCGGCCAGGGCGTCGCCCCGCACGCGAGCCAGGTCCTGGGCCGGCCACCAAGCGGCCGCGGCCGCGGCCACCACCGAGAGCAGCACGAAGAGGGCGGGCAGCAGGCGCCGGGCCCGCCGGAGCCAGAACGCCCGCAGGTCGATGCCACCGGACGCTCGGTGCTCGGCCAGCAGCAGACCGGTGATGAGGTAGCCGGAGACGACGAAGAACGTGTCGACGCCGAGGAAGCCGCCCGGCAGCAGGTCCGGCCACAGGTGGAAGGCGATGACAGCGAGCACGGCCACGCCACGCAGGCCGTCGAGCGCCGGTTGGTGCTCGAGCCGCCCTTCCACGCGGACCGACGTTACGGCTGCCGGCCCCGTCAGCCGGGCCAGACGATGCTCTGCAGCTCGCTGTAGGCGTGGAGGCCGAAGCTGCCGCCGTCGCGCCCGACGCCCGACTGCTTGAACCCGCCGAAGGGCGCCTCGTGGTTGCGCTGCGCGGTGTTGATGCCGACGTTGCCGGTGCGGAGCTGGCGGGCGACGCGCATCGCCTTGGCCGTGTCGGCGCTGAAGACGTAGTCGTAGAGACCGAACTCCGTGCTGTTGGCCAGCGCCACGGCCTCGTCCTCGTCGTCGAAGGGCAGCACGACGACGACGGGCCCGAAGAACTCCTCCTGCACCGCCCGCATCCCGGCCTTGCAGCCGGCGATGAGTGTCGGGTTCAGGTAGAAGCCCGTCGCCCGGTCGGGCCGGTCGCCGCCGACGACGACCTCGCCACCCTCGTCGCGGCCGGCCTGGATGAGCGCCTCGACGCGACCGCGCTGCACCGACGAGATCAGGGGGCCCACGACGGTGTCCGGCTCGAGCGGGTCCCCGACCTTGAGTCGGCCGGCGGCGGTGCTGAGCCCGCCGACCACCTGGTCGTACACCCCTCGCTGGACGATGACCCGGGTGGGAGCGGTGCAGATCTGGCCGGCGTGGAAGGCCCACACGCTGGAGATGTTGCCGATGGCCGTCTTGAGGTCGGCGTCGTCGAACACGATCCCGGCGCCCTTGCCACCGAGCTCCATGAGCTGGCGCTTCATCCCGCGACCGCAGACCTCACCGATGCGCTGGCCGACCGTGGTGGAGCCGGTGAAGCTCACCATGTCGACGTGCTTGCTGGCGACGAGCGCCTCGCCGGCGTCGATGCTGCTGCCGGTCACCACGTTCACCACGCCCGGCGGGAAGCCGGCGTCGGCGAACACCTCCCCGAAGCGGGTGACGGCCAGCGGGTCCTGCGGCGCCGGCTTGACCACGACCGTGTTGCCCATGGCCAGGGCCGGTCCGACCTTGCCCGCCATGTTCACGATCGGGAAGTTGTAGGGCGTGATGCAGGCCACCACGCCGACCGGCTGGCGCACCACGACGGCGCCGATCAGCCCACCGGCGGCCAGTACGGTGCTGGGCATCTCGCTCGGCGGCAGCGGGATCTGGGTGGGCTCCAGTGCGCCCTTGGCGTAGCGCCGCAGCCGCTCGATGCAGGTCGGCACCTGCATCGTGGACGCCAGACGCAACGTGGCGCCGGTCTCGGCCTGGACGAGGGGGATCAGGTCCTCCATCCGCTCGCGCAGCAGGTCGCCTGCCTTGTTCAGCAGCTCGGCGCGGTGCTCCGGCTTCGTCCGGCTCCACGCGGGGAAGGCCGCCGCGGCCGCCGCCGCCGCCTGCTCGGCCTGCTCGACCGACGCCTCGGGGGCGGCCCCGACGATCGCCTCCGTCGCCGGGTTCACGATCTCGTAGGTGCCTCGGGCCCCCGCCGCCCGCTCGCCACCGATGAGCATCCGGTACTCGGTCGTCATGACCGGAGACTAGAACACGTTCTAGTCTTGGCCGCATGGCGATCCCCCGGATCATCTCCGTCGACGACCACGTCGTCGAGCCGCCGACGCTCTGGAGCGACCGGTTGCCGGCGAAGTACCAGGACCGGGGGCCCCGGGTGGTGCGCGACCGGGCCAAGTTCAGCTTCGAGGGCGGCGTGTTCAGCTACGAGCGGGGCGCGCCCGACGGCGAGTGGTGCGACTGGTGGCTGTACGACGACCTCGTCTACCCGTTCCCCAAGCTGTCGGCTGCCGTCGGCTTCGAGGACCTCGACGTCACGCCGACCACCTTCGACGAGATCCGCCGCGGCTGCTGGATCCAGTCGGACCGGCTCGCCGACATGGACGCCAACCACGTCGACGCGTCGATCTGCTTCCCGAACACGCTCCCCCGCTTCTGCGGGCAGGCGTTCTACGAGCGGGCCGACAAGGATCTCGCCCTCCTGTGCGTGCAGGCCTACAACGACTGGATGCTCGACGACTGGTCGGCCGGCGACGGCCGGGGCAAGCTCCTCCCGCTCACGATCGTGCCGCTGTGGGACGCCGAGCTGGCCGCCACCGAGGTGCGCCGCTGCGCCGACAAGGGCACGCTCGGCATCGCCTTCAGCGAGAACCCGCACCCGCTCGGCCTCCCGAGCGTGCACGACAAGAGCCGCTTCTGGGACCCGCTGTTCCAGGCTTGCCAGGACACCGGCACCGTCGTGTGCATGCACATCGGGTCGAGCTCCAAGATGCCGGCGACGTCGCCTGACGCGCCGTTCATCATCTCGTCGACGCTGACGTTCTCGAACGCGATGGGATCGATGCTCGACTTCATCTTCTCGGGCACGCTCGAGCGCTTCCCCGAGCTCGTCCTGTCCTACAGCGAGGGACAGGTCGGCTGGATGCCCTACGTCCTCGAGCGGGCCGACAAGCTCTGGGCGGAGCGGGGCGACAACAGCTTCGGTACGAGCCTGCCCAAGAAGCCGTCGACCTACCTCCACCACCGCGTCTACGGCTGCGTCTTCGACGACGAAGTCGGGCTGCGCAACCGCGACCTGATCGGGATGGACCAGATCTGCTTCGAGACGGACTACCCCCACGCCGACAGCACGTTCCCGCACAGCGAGAAGGTCGCCACCGACATCGTCACCCAGGCCGGCATGGACGAGGACGAGATCTACAAGTTCATCCGCGGCAACGCCATCCGCTGCTTCGACCTCGGTCGCGTCGGCATCACGAGCTGAAGGGCGCATCGATGGAAACGGGCGGAGAGATCGTCCTCGGGTCGTCGCTGTTCACGCTGGTCGAACCGCACCAGGGCCACGAGGTCGCCTACAACCGCTGGTACGAGCGTGACCACATGCTCGCCGGCTGCATGGTTGGGCCCTGGCTCTACGCCGGGCGGCGCTGGGTGGCCACCCGCGACGACAAGGCGCTCCGCTCGGGCACGCAACGCGACCTGTTCGGCGACGGCGACCCCGGCACGTACCTGGCCGTCTACTTCGTGATCGACGGCAAGCACGACGAGCACTTCGAGTGGGGCACGCGCCAGGTGCACTGGCTGCACAACAACGGCCGGATGTTCGCCCAGCGCGACCACATCCACACGCTGCTCTACCGGTTCGGGTGGGCGGCGGCCCGCGACACCGACGGCGTGCCGAAGGAGCTCGCCCTCGACCACCCGTACTCGGCCCTCGTGGCCACGTTCGTGGAGCGGGCCGACGGCGTCGACTGGCGCGACCTCGAGCCCTGGTTCGCGGGGAAGGCGGCCGACACCCCCGGCGTCGGCCAGACGCTGCTGTTCCGGCCGATCCCGCTGCCCGAGAGCGCGCCGGTGACGCAGAAGGGCATGGGCAACCTGCGCCGCCGCTCCCTCCTGCTGCGCTTCGCCGACGTGTCACCCGCCGAGGCCGCGGCCCAGAGCGGCGCGGTCGACGAGGCCCTTGCGGCCGAGGGGCTCGGCTCGGTCCTGTGGTCGTCGCCGTTCCGCCCGACCATCCCCGGTACCGACACCTACACCGACCAGCTCTGGTGACCGCGCCGTTCGAGCGGCTGCTCCAGCCCGGGTCGCTGGGGCCGCTCGAGCTGCGCAACCGCATCGCCCTCTGCCCGATGGGCGTGAACCTGGGCGAGCCCGACGGCACGGCCGGCGACGATCTCGTCGCCTGGTTCCACGCCCGGGCCCGGGGCGGGGCCGGGCTGATCCTCGTCGGGTCGGCGTCGGTGTCTTACCCCGACGGCTCCTACGACGCCCGCCAGGTGGCTCTCTCCGACGATCGCTTCATCCCCGGGCTGCGACGCCTGACGGACGCCGTGCGGGCGCAAGGCGCGGCGAGCGCCGCGCAGCTCGTGCACGACGGGGCCAACTCGTTGTTCGACATCAGCCGCGGGCAGCCGCTGCTCGTGCCGTCGAAGCGCCGGCCCCCGCCCAACGACGAGCTCTCGCTGATGCTCACGCCCGACGAGCTGGCCGACACGATGGCGCCGTTCGCATCACCGTCAGCGGCCTACTCGGTGCGGGTGGCAACCGACGCCGACCTCGAGGCCGTGGTCACCGCCTTCGCCGGCGCCGCGGCACGAGCGGTCGAGGCCGGCTTCGACGCGATCGAGATCCATGCTGGGCACGGCTACCTGATCGACGCCTTCCTGTCGCCGCAGACGAACCGGCGCGACGACGGGTGGGGCGGCGACGCCACGGCGCGGGCGACGCTCCTGGTCGAGGTGGTGCGCGCGGTGCGGGCCGCGGTGGGCGCCGGCGTGGCCGTGTGGGCCCGCATCGGGGCCGAGGAGCGCCATCGAGACCCCGGCCAGACGGTCGACGACGCGCTGACGGCGGCCCGGATCGCCGTGGCCGCCGGCCTCGACGCGGTCCACGTGACGAGCTACGCCGAGCCGATGGTCGCCACCGGCATCACGGACGGCCACACGCCGCACGTCCCCGGCGCCCTGCTCCCGTTCGCGGCCCGCTTCCGGGCGGAGCTCGGGATGCCGGTGATCGCCATGGGGCGCCTGACGCCGGAGGCGGCCGAGGCGGCGCTGGCCGACGGCGCCGCCGACGTGATCGCCATGGGCCGCCCCCTCATCGCCGACCCCGACCTGCCGCGCAAGCTCGCCGCCGGCCGGCGGGACACGGTGCGACCGTGCGCCTACCAGTACCGCTGCATCGGTGCGATCTTCCGGAACCAGGTCGTGCGCTGCACCGTGAACGCCGACGTCGGGCACGAGGCGGCGGCGACCGAGTCGTCGGCCCCGCCCCGTTCGGTGCTGGTGGTCGGCGGCGGTCCCGCCGGGCTCGAGGCGGCCCGGCGGCTCGCGGAGCGAGGCCACACCGTCGAGCTGTGGGAGGCGAGCGACAGGTTGGGTGGGACCCTGCGGCTCGCCGAGCTGGCCGACCCCGACCTGCTCGGGCTGGCCGACTGGCTGGCCGGTGCCGCGGTCGATGCCGGCGTGCGCGTCCGCTTCGGCGTCGTCGACCAGGAGCCGCCCGTCGACCTCGATGTCGTCGTCGACGCCACCGGCGGGCGCTGGGATGCCGTCGACGGCGCCGTCGGGCCCGGCGACCTCGAGCCGTTCCTGCGGGGCGACGAGGGCGTGCTCGGCCCGGTCGTCGACGTCGTGGGTTCGTCGAAGGCGGCGCTGTCGATCGCCCGGGCGGTGCGGGCCCGGGGTCGGGTCGTGCGGCTC
>JACDCH010000301.1 GCA_013694495.1 Acidimicrobiia bacterium
CCCGGACCAGCCCGCAACCCCGGAGGCACGCAAGGTGGTTGGAGATGTTGGTGCGACCCAACCCGAGGGCGTCTGCGAGGTCGGCGGGGTACGCGGGTCCGTCGAGGAGCACCAGCAGGATTCGGCGTCGGGTGGGGTCAGCCAGCGCGGTGCCGACCCGTTCGAGCGCGTCGATCGTGGTCTCGGCGATGGCGGGCATGGCCGGATACTACACGCACTCATGAATCCAGTCCACCCTGAACTATGCTTTTCGGTTGGCAGATCGGCCGGCGTCGCAGACATGCCGTGTTGCTCGCCTCGTCTCCGTTGTTCGTCATCATGCGGAACGTCCTTCGGCGATCGGGAGGCCGGCGCTTCGCCATTCGGGGAACCCGTCCTCGAGTCGCCTCGCTTGCCGGCCGCGTCGGCGGAGCTGGCGGACGGCGTCGTCGGCGAAGACGCAGAACGGGCCGCGGCAGTAGGCGACGACCTCGACCCCGTCTGGGAGCGAGCGGATCTGGGCGCTCAAGTCCTCGATGGGGATCGACCGGGCGCCGGTGATGTGGGCGGATGCGAACTCCGGAGTGGGGCGCACGTCGAGGACGACGAGGTCGCCGGCGTCGAGGCGGCGGGCGAGCTCGTCGCGGGTGACCTCCTCGATCCCGCGTCGGTTGCCCAGGTAGGCGGCAGCAAGGTGGTCGAACTCGGCGTGGTGGGCGATGGCCACGTCGCGCACGGCCGACCAGAGGGCCGCGACCCGATCCGAGGTGAGCCGGTAGTAGACCCGGTTGCCCTGGCGGCGGGTGGTGACGAGGCCGGCACCGGCGAGACCCCGGAGGTGGAACGAGGTGTTGGCCACGCTCTGGCCGATCGCGTCGGCGATGCCCTCGACGTGGCGTTCGCCCTGCGCGAGGACGTCGACGACCTCGGCACGACGGCCGTTGGCCAAGGCCTTGCCGACCTCGGCGAACCCGTCGAACAACGCGTCCTTGGCCGCTCGGTCACCCAACGCTCCCCACCTCCTCTTCAAAGGATCACTTGACAAGATAGTCGACGTGCGACCACTGTTCAAGCATTCCTTTGAGGAGGTCGTGGTGGAGATCGTGAACGTCGTGGACGAGGGTCTCGGCCATTCGTCCTACGTGGTCGGTCTCGGCGACGGCACGGCTCTGGTGGTGGACCCGGCGCGGTTCCCGGATCGGCAGCGCCGGGTGGCCGACGAACGCGGGTGGCAGGTGGCGTGGACCGCTGACACCCACTCCCATGCCGACTACGTGTCGGGTAGCCCCGAGCTCGCGACGGACGGCGCCACGTTCCTGGCGTCGGCCGGCGCCGCGCTCGAGGTCCCCCATCGTCCGGTGGCCGGCGGCGAGTCCGTCACCTTGTCGGGCACGGTGACGCTGCGGGCCATCGCGACGCCGGGCCACACCCCCGACCATCTCGCCTATCTGTTGCTCGAGGACGGGGAACCAGTCGGGTTGTTCTCGGGTGGGTCGCTCATGGTGGGCGCGGTGGGCCGGACCGATCTGCTCGGCGACGAGCGCCGCGAGGACCTGGCCCGCGACCTGTTCCGGGCGCTCCATGCCGAGATCCTGACGCTGCCGGATGACCTGCCGGTGTACCCGACGCATGGCGCCGGGTCCTTCTGCTCGGCGCCGGCCGGATCGGCGAGGACGACCACCATCGGCGTCGAGCGAGCCACCAACCCGCTCGTGGGGTTCGACGACGAGGACCGATTCGTGGAGGCCCTGGTCGCCGGTCTCGGGACCTTCCCCGACTACTTCGCCCAGCTCCCCGAGCTGAACCGCGTCGGCCCTCGCCTGTACCCGGCGGTTCCGGACCTGGGCCGCCTTGACCTCGCCACGGTCCGGCAGCACCTCGCCGACGGCGCCGCCTTCGTCGATGCCCGCCCGATCGCCGCCTTCGCACGGTCGCACCCCATCGGGGCGATCTCGATCCAGCACCGCTCGGTGTTCGCCAGCTGGTTCGGCTGGCTCATCGACCTCGACCGGCCCGTCGTGTTCGTGCTCGACGACACGGTCGACCGCGCCGACCTCGTCCGCCAGTGCCTCACCGTCGGCCACGACGCCATCGTCGGCGAGCTCGATGGCGGCCTCGCCAGCTGGACCGGCGCCGGGCTGGCCGTCGCCTCGATCCCCCTCGTGAAGGCGGTGGACATCACCGGGACGGTGCTCGACGTTCGCCAGGCCAGCGAATGGGCTGCAGGCCACGTCCCCGACGCCGTCCACATCGAGCTCGGCGACCTCGCCGAGGCGCCCGTGCCGGCCGGGCCGGTGACCGTCATGTGCGGCCACGGCGAACGCGCCATGACCGGTGCCAGCCTGCTCGAGATCGCCGGCCACCGTGACCTCGCCGTTCTCGCCGGCGGGCCGCAGGATTGGCGCGATGCCACCGGCGTTGACCTGCAGACCGGATGACGGTCACCGACGGGGCCGGCCTGCAGCTCGGCCTGCGGCAGAACCTGGCGCAGTTCTCCCTGCTCGTCGGCGTCAACGCGCTGGTGGGCGGGATGATCGGCCAGGAACGCACCGTCCTGCCGCTGCTCGCCGAGCGCGAGTTCGGGCTCACGGCCTTCACGGCCGCGCTGACCTTCATCGCCGCCTTCGGCGCGGTGAAGGCGGCCACGAACTTCTTCGCCGGGACCATGTCGGACCGCTACGGCCGCAAGCCCGTCCTCGTGGCCGGGTGGCTGATCGGGCTCCCGGTGCCGCTGCTGCTGATCTGGGCCCCGTCGTGGGGCTGGGTCATCGCCGCCAACGTCCTGCTCGGCGTGAACCAGGGTCTGACGTGGTCGACGACGGTGATCATGAAGATCGACCTCGTCGGACCGGAACGCCGCGGGTTCGCCATGGGCCTCAACGAGGCCGCCGGCTACGGCGCCGTCGCCGTCACCGCGTTGGCGACCGGTTTCATCGCCGAGCACGCCGGCCTCCGTCCCGAGCCGTTCTTCCTCGGGCTGGCCTTCGCCGGGCTCGGGCTCGGCCTGTCGGTGCTGTTCGTACGCGAGACCCGCGGCTACGCCGAGCAGGAATCCGCCCGGCACGTGGCCCGCCACGACGGCGACAACGACCCGCTGACCACCGGTGAGGTGTTCCGGCTCACCAGCTTCCGCGAGAGGGCCCTGTCATCGTGCAGCCAAGCGGGCCTGGTCAACAACCTCAACGACGGCCTCGCCTGGGGCCTGTTCCCCATCGCCTTCGCCAACGCTGGCCTCAGCGTCGGGCGCATCGGGATCCTCGCCGCCCTCTACCCCGCCGTGTGGGGTCTCGGGCAGCTCTACACCGGGGGCCTGTCGGACCGGATCGGCCGCAAGCCCCTCATCGCCGGCGGGATGTTCACCCAGGCCGCCGCCATCGCCTGGATCGCCGCCACCACCGGCTTCCGGGCCTGGGCCCTCGGCGCCGCGGTCCTCGGGGCCGGTACCGCGATGGTGTACCCAACCCTCCTCGCCGCCATCGGCGACGTCGCCCACCCCAGCTGGCGGGCTCGGTCTGTCGGCATCTACCGCCTGTGGCGCGACGGCGGGTTCGCCGTCGGCGCCCTCCTCGCCGGCGTACTCGCCGACGTCGTGTCGATCGACGCCGCCATCTGGGCTGTCGCCGCCCTCACCGCGGGCTCAGGCGTCGTGGTCCTGGTCCGCATGTACGAGACCCACCCGGCCGGACCAATCGGCGCCGACGTGAGGGGCTGACCGGGCGCTCCCGCCACGGCTGTCGCGCCGAGCGAGCAGAGAGGCCCGGCGATGAGGCCGGGGAACAGGCACCCACGAACGCTGGTCACGCGCTGACCTGCACGCCCGTCGCCGAGGTGAGGTCCCGGGCGGCGACCGGTGCCAGCAGCTCGAAGGGATGCCCCATCCGTTCGTCTCCGTGGCGGAGGCGCAGGCTGGCCCGTTCGAGGAGCACTCGAATCCGGTGCAGGGCTCGGTACCAGTCGAGGTGCTCGAGGGAGGCCGTCGGGTCGGCGGCCCGATAGGCACGGACGAACCGCCGGGCCAGCACCCGCCCCGCCAGCCGACCAACGACGGCGAGGGGGTCGGGCAGCACAAGGGGCGGGTTCCCGACGACCAGCTCGGTGAAGGCCACGTCGAAGCACGGATCGGCCAGCAAGGCCCCGGTCCAGTCCAGGACCACGAACTCCGTCCCCTCGACCAACACGTTGAAGGGGTGGAAGTCCCCGTGGCAGACCACGAGCCGGTCCTTGTCCGGCGAGCGTCCGGCGAGCTCATCGATGACCGCCACGAGGTCGGCGCGATCCAGTGCCACAGCCCCGAGCCGGAACTGGGCCAGCACGTCCTCGACGGTCCACGCCACCTCCGGTGCCGCCGCCCGCACGGCGTCGGTCACCGGTTCGGGATCGAGGCGGTGCAAGGCGGCCATGGTGCGGGCGAGCTGGCCGGGCAGGTCCCGGACCAGCTGTGGGGCGCGACGCAACGCCGCCGGCCCGTCGAGGCCGGCCAACAGCGGGCGACCGGCGGCGAAGTCGGCCATCGACCACCACCCGTCCCCGCCCGGGGCGGGTTCGGAGATCCGCACAGCTGGCGTCAGGAACCCGAGCGAGGCGAGCGTCGCCTGCACCGCGGCCTCCTTGGCGCCCATCGCCCGGTCCGGGGCGTTGCGCACCACCAGCGCGGCGG
>JACDCH010000310.1 GCA_013694495.1 Acidimicrobiia bacterium
GCTGCCAGTGCCAGCCGAGGCACACCGACTCGACGCTCATGAGGTGGCCCCGGGGCACGCGGGGGTGGCGGAGACCGGCCGGGGGGACCGCCCACCGCCGGAACTGCCCGACGAGGTCCCGCTGGGCTGCGTCGTCGAGCCATCCCGCGATGTGCACCACCCCCGGCAGCACCTCCCGACGCGTCGCGGCGCCGCCTGCCGGCGGGCTGTCCGAGTCGAGCAACGCGAGTTGGCGGGCGGCGGCCGGCGCCGCCGGTGCGAGCGCGGTGGGCACGCCGCACCGTCGGCTCGTGCCGAGCCTCGACCGCGTCGACCGGTGGGCGGGCGTCATCGCAGGGTGAACGATCCGCGGACCCGGTCCTGTGAGATGAAGGGTTCCCGAACGCCCCGGGCACAGGAAGGACCTGCGGACGACGGGGCCGTCGGCCGCAATCCGTCCGCAGGTCCTGAGGTCGCCGGCGCAGAGCTCAGCGGTGCTCGGGGTTGGGGAAGTCGAAGCGGCAACCGGCGTCCCACTCCGACCGCTGGTTGCCGTGGGCCGGGAAACCGCCGGCGTCCTTGAGCATCCGGGCCAGGTGGAGCAGGTTCCACGTCATGAACGTGGTGTTGCGGTTGGTGAAGTCGTTCTCGGGCCCGCCGGAGCCGGGATCGAGGTACGAGGGGCCGGGCCCGGCCTCGCCCACCCACCCGGCGTCGGCCTGGGGCGGGATCGCGTAGCCGAGGTGCTGGAGCGAGTACAGGACGTTCATGGCGCAGTGCTTCACGCCGTCCTCGTTGCCGGTGACGAGGCACCCGCCCACCCGGCCGTAGTAGGCGTACTGGCCCTGCTCGTTGAGCTGGCTCGAGTTGGCGTAGAGGCGCTCGATCACCTGGGTGCAGATCGACGACTTCTCCCCCAGCCAGATCGGCGTGCAGAGCACGAGGATGTCGGCCGCCTGCACCTGCTCGAACACCGACGGCCAGTCGTCGTGCTCCCAGCCGTGCTCGGTCATGTCGGGCCACACGCCGGTGGCGATGCGGCGGTCGACCGCCCGGACGACGTCGACGGTGACCCCTTGGCGCCGCATGATCTCCATCGAGATGTCGGCCAGGCCCTGGGTGTTCGACGGCTCGGGCGAGCGCTTCAGCGTGCAGTTGACGAACAGCGCTCGCAGAGCGGAGAAGTCCCACTCGGTCTGCGAGCAGAGCTCTTCTTGCTTCGGCGAGAGCTGGGTCATCGGCGCAGCGTTGCAGACGCCGGCCGGCGCCGGGGTGCGGGATCCACGAGGCCCCCAGCTGCGACCCTGTAGGCATCAGCGCCTCGCAGATCGCCGACATCGAAGGAGCGCTGTCCACCGCGGGCGTCGTCCTCCTGGTGGCCCTCGTGGTCCTGCGCGTTGCTTCGCCCGAGCGGTTCCGAGCGACCCGCGAGGCCGTTGCCGGCAGCGGCGCCGCCCTGGGGGCCCTCGTCGCCGGCGGCGCCACCGCGGGCAGCCTCTGGTTCTCGGAGGGGGCCCACTTCCCGCCCTGCCAGCTGTGCTGGTACCAGCGCATCGCGATGTACCCCCTGGCGGTCCTGCTGACGATCGCCGCCGTCCGCCACGACCGCGGCATCCGGCCGTACGGCATCGCCCTCGCCGGCCTCGGCCTGGCCGTGTCGGCGTGGCACAACGTGATCGAGACGTTCCCCACGATCCATGCTGGGGGCTGCGACCCGACGAACCCCTGCACCATCCGCTGGGTGGAGGGCCTGGGGTTCTGGACCATCCCCCGCATGGCGGCCGTGTGCTTCACCCTCGTACTGGCCGCCCTTCTCCTCGACCGCACCGAACCGGAGCCAGCATGAGCAACCGTCCCGCCGCCAACCGCCCCGACCGGGGAGGCGCCCCCGAGCCGCCGCGCAAGGGGCCGTCGGTCATCGGCCTGGCCATCGCCGCGGTGGTGGTCGTCGTCGGGATCGGCCTCGCCATCACGCTGCTCGCCGGCGGCGACGACGAGGGGGCTGCGACCACGGACGGCACGGGGACGACGACGGCCGCGGCCGAGCAGCTGGTCTTCGGCGAGGTCGCCGTCGAGGGCACCTCGCTGCCCGAGTTCGCCGGTCCGGAGAACGACCCCGCCGTCGGGCAGGCGGCGCCGGTGCTCGAGGGCAGCACGCCGGCGGGCACGCCGATCACCGTGGGGGATCCCGGCGAGCCGACGATCATCGCCTTCCTCGCCCACTGGTGCCCGCACTGCCAACGGGAGCTCCCGCTGCTCGTGCAGCTGGCCGGCGAGGGCGCGTTCGACGGCGTCCGCCTCCAGGCCGTGCTCACCGGCACCAACACCGACGCGCCGAACTTCCCGCCGGCGGCCTGGCTCGAGCGCGAGGGCTGGACGGGCGACGTCCTCCTCGACGACGAGGGCTTCACCGCGGCCCAGAGCTACGCCCTCTCGAGCTATCCGCTGCTCGTCGCCCTCGACGCCGACGGCAACGTCGTGGCCCGCTCGGTCGGCGAGCTCCCGGCCGAGGAGCTCCGGGCGATGGCCGACAGCGCCCGCGGCGAAGGATGACGAGCACGGCGCTGCGCATCGGCGTGGCCCTCCTGGCTGTCGGGGCGCTCGTGATCGGCATCGGGGTGGCGGCGGGCGGCGACGCCACCCCGTCGACGAGGCCGGCCGCCGCCGCCGACGACGACGCCGACCCCCAGATGATCCCGAGCGCGGCGC
>JACDCH010000321.1 GCA_013694495.1 Acidimicrobiia bacterium
GTTCTGATGGCTTGCCTGTGCCAGCCCAACTGGCGGAGGCAGCCTTCGGCGGGTCGCGCCGGTCCCGGGCTGGCGGGCCGGCCGCCGACCGGCCGGCGCCCGCGAGGCGCTTACGCCTCGCGCACGGCGTTGGCGAGCTCGCCCCACGGGCCGAGCGCGGCCGGGTCGCGAGCCCACTGCCCGCCGGCGAAGTACGACACGACGCGGGTTGCGATGCCTGCGTAGCGCTCGGTGATGCCGTCGGCGACGGCGGCCCAGTCGCCGCTGATGCAGAAGTGCTCGAGCAGGTCGTCGTCGATGCAGGCCGCCATGCCCGCGATGTCACCGGCCTTCTGCCGCTCGCGGATCCGCTCCGTCGTGCCGGGGTGGCCGACCTGCTCGAACACGAACGCGTAGTTCGGGGTCGAGCCGTAGAAGGCCACCTGCATCCGCGCCATCTCCCGCAGCGTGTGCACCTCGTCGACCGTGGCCCCCGGGGCGGCGAACGTCGGGATGATCAGCTGCACGTCGGCCGCGGCGCGACCCGCCTTGGCGGCACCGGCGGCGACGTTCGGTCCCACCGACTCCTGCAGGTAGGTCGCCGTGTTGAGGGGGTGCACGTGGATGCCGTCGGCGACCTCCCCGGCCATGCGCAGCATCCACGGGTTCACCGCGGCCACGTCGATCGGCGGGTCGGGCACGCGAATGGCGCCGGGCGACCAGATCGCGGGCAGGAGGGACAGCTTCCAGTGCTCGCCGTCGAAGGCGAGGGGCTCGCCCCGGAAGCCGGCGAAGCAGGCCCGCACGGCCTGCACGTACTCCTTCAGGCGCGGGCCCGGCGGGTCGAAGCGCTCGCCGTAGCGGCGCTCGATGTGGGCCCGGACCTGCGTGCCGAGGCCGAGGCGGAAGCGCCCGCCGCTGGCCTCGGCGAGCTCCCAGGCGGTGCCGGCCGTGACCATCGGGCTGCGGGGGAAGGCGACGGCGATGCCGGTGAGGAGGTCGATCTCGGCGGCCAGCGCAGCGGCCGCGCAGGCGAGGTAGGCCGTGCGGCCGGCCTCGGTGACGACGAGGCCGTCGAAGCCGGCGGCCGCCGCGTCGCGGGCTAGGTCCTGCATGCGCCGCAGCGGCAGCCCACCGGTCATCAGGTCGAACTTCATGGCGAGCGAAGCTAGGGCGGTGCGGCTCCACCTCGAGCGGTCAGGGGCCGGCCCGGTGGTGGTGCTCACGCACGGGCTGGGCGACGACGCGTCCACCTGGGATGCGGTCGTGGGGCCGCTGGTCGACGCCGGCTTCGCCGTGGTGCGCTGGGACCTGCGCGGGCACCGCCGGTCGGAGGCGCCTGCGGATCCCGCCGCCTACTCGCGGGAGCTCGGCCTCGATGACCTGCGCTCGGTCGTCACCGGCACGGGGTCGGGGCCCGTCCACCTCGTCGGTCACTCCCTCGGCGGCCACCTCTCGCTCGCCCTCGCCCTGCGCGAGCCCGCCCTCGTGCGCACCCTCACGATGCTGGCGTCGGGGCCGGGTTTCCGCGACCCCGAGGCCCGGGCCCGCTGGGATGCCGACGTACACCGCGTGGCGGCCCGGTTCCCGATCCCGCCCGCCGCCGCCGGGCTCTGCCTGCAACCGGACTCGTCGGTCGTCGACGGGCTGCCGGGGTTGGTGCCGCCGCTGCTGCAGCTCGTGGGCGGCGGCGACACCCGTTACCACGCCGGCGTCGCCTACACGGACAGCAAGGTCACCGGCGGCGCCGTCTCGATGGTCGACGGCGCCGGCCACCACCCGCAGCGGACCCACCCCGGCGCGGTGGTGGCCGCCATCGCCGCCCACCTGGGCCGAGTCGAGCGCTAGCGCCGTTCGAGCACGACGACCGGGATGACGCGGTCGGTGCCGGCCTCGTAGTCGGCGAAGCCGGGCATGCGCTTCTTCTGCTCCTCGAAGACGCGGTCGCGCTCGTCGCCCTCGGCGACGCGGGCCCGCACCGGGACGGTCTCGGTGCCGACCTCGATCTCGGTCTCCGGGTTCGCCTTCAGGTTGTGGAACCAGTCGGGGTTCGTGGGCGCGCCGGCCTTCGACGCGAAGATCGCCCAGGCGTCGCCGACCGCCTGGTAGACGAGCGGGGTCACGCGCGCCGTCCCGGTCTTGGCCCCCGTGTGGTGGAGCAGCAGCAGCGGCGCACCCTCGAAGTTGCCGCCGACCTTGCCGCCGTTGCTGCGGAACTCCTCGATGATCGCTGCGTTGAAGTCGCTCATCCGGGCGAACCTATCGGCGGCCGTGGCCACCCGTTCGGTGGCACGATCCGGGCGTGCCCACCCCGGTCGACCACCTCGTCCACGGCGCGCCGACCCTCGACGGTGCCCTCGACGACCTCGAGCGCCGCCTCGGCGTGCGGGGCGCGTTCGGCGGCCGCCACGACGGCCGGGGGACCCACAACGCCGTGATCGGGCTGGGCGCCGGCGCCTACCTCGAGCTCATCGCGCCCGATCCCGAGCAGCCCGCACCGACCCAGCCCCGCCCGTTCGGCCTCGACGAGCTCGACGAGGCCGGCCTCGTGGGG
>JACDCH010000338.1 GCA_013694495.1 Acidimicrobiia bacterium
GCCTACGTCGGCACGGCGTACGGCGGCGTCGCCACCGGCCACCGGGTCCTCGGCGCGCTGTCGCTCACGGGCCTGCCGATCGTCGACGTCGAAGCCGGCTGCGCGTCCGGCGCGGCGGCCCTCACCCTCGGTGCCGCCGCGATCCGCTGCGGCGAGCACCACCGCGTCCTCGTGCTCGGCGTCGAGAAGATGCCCAAGGGGATGATCCGGAGCTCGTTCTACGAGCCGTGGCAGGAGGAGGCCGGGCTGACCCCGGCGCCGGCGTGGTTCGCCCTGCGGGCCCAGCGCCTCCTGCGCGAGCGCGGCCTGACCAAGGAGCACCTGGCGCAGCTCGTGGTGAAGAACCGGGGCGCCGGCGCGGCCAACCCCGACGCGATGTTCCGAAAGCCGGTCGACGTGGACGGCGTCCTCGCCAGCCGTGTCGTGAGCGAGCCGCTCCATCTGTGGATGCTGTGCAGCCCGAACGAGGGGGCAGCTGCGGTCGTGCTCGACCGGGAGCCCGGCGGCGTCGAGCTCCGGGCGGTGGCGCTGCGGAGCCACCTGCCGGGCAGCGTGCTGGCCGAATCGAGCCCGCTGGCCGGCATCGACGACACGGAGATCTCGGCCCCGACGCAGCGCGCCGCGGCGGCGGCGTACGAGGCCGCCGGCGTCGGCCCGGGCGACATCGACGCCGCCGAGTGCCAGGACACCGACGCCGCCCGCGAGCTCCTGGCGTGGGAGGAGCTCGGGCTGTGCGAGCCCGGCGGCCAAGCCGCCGCCCTCGCCGACGGGACCATGGCCCACGTGAACTCGAGCGGCGGGCTCCTGTCGAAGGGCGAGCCGCTCGGCGCCTCGGCCCTCGGCCAGGTCGTGTGGCTCGCCCGCCTCCTTCGCGACCACCGCGCCACGGTCGCGCTGGCCCACACCATCGGCCGCGGCGCCAACGCCAGCGCCACCATCCTCACCCGCTGACCCGCTCGGTCGCGATCGGTTGCCGGCAGCGGGGACCGGTGCGCCAGCAGCCGTACGAGGCTCAGGTGCCCACCGGGGTCGGCACGACTGCGGCGCGGTCAGGTGGACCAGGAGGGTGGCGGCATCGAGGCCGCGCAGGCGGTGTCGAGCGGCGCCGTGGGTGCGGAGACAAAGGCGCGGAAGAGGTCGAGCGGGCAGCCCCCCTCGAACACGGCGCCGTGGCCGAGCCCGGGCAGGAAGACGTAGGTGCCGTTGGCGAAGCCCTCGGCGGCGCGATCGCTGCTGGCCGGGGGCGTCACGGGGTCGTACTCGTTGCCGAGCACGAGGGCGGGCAGGTCGCTCACCACCGGGTCGGTGAACCCGTCGTCGACGGACTCCACGTCCCACAGGTCGCACCGGCGGGTGCTGCCCAGCGTCAGGAGCGACTCGAACAGCGGGTCGATGGCGATCGCCTCCACGTCGCTGAGGCCACCGAGCCGCTGCCGGTCGGCGCAGTCGACGCCGATGGCGACGCCCTCGGCCAAGCGGGTCAGCTGGGCGATGCCGTCGGTCGCCAGCTGGGCGACCACCGTCCGGGCCACGTCGCCCCGCTCCCGCAACGGCGCGAGGAGAGACGGCAGCACGCCGATGAGGGCCGTGTCATACATCGCGTTCCACAGGCCGGCCACGACGTCCTTGCCGGTGATGGCGAGCGGGCGGGGCTGACCCGTGGCCGGGTCGTCGATGATCGTCACGAACGGCGAGGCGTCCCAGTCGTCGACCAGGGCCTGGAGCGCGGCGGCGACGTCGCCGTGGGCCGCGGCGCAGGCGGCGTCGGCGGCGCACCCGGCCACGAGCTGGTCGACGGCGCGCCGGGCGAACTCGACCCGGATCTCCCCGCCCAGCCCGACGTCGGTCGGGTACACCGAGTCGAGGACGACACTGCGCACTGCGTCGGGGTACGACCGGGCGACCTCGAGGGCCACGGTGGTGCCGTACGACACCCCGAAGATGTTCCACGCCTCGATCCCGAGGGCGAGCCGGAGGTCCTCGACGTCGGCGGCCGTGGTGGGGGTGTCGTACGCGTCGAGGTCGACGCCCTCGGCCACGAGCCGGGCCCGGCAGTCGAGCACGGCGCCGACGAGGAGGTCGGCTTCCGTCAGCACGTCTCGGGGCGCCCCCAGCGCGCCCCAGATCGGCTCGACGATCTCGGGGCAGTCGAGGCCCGGCGTCGACGCGCCGGTGCCCCGCTGGTCGAACACGATGACGTCGCGGGGGCCACCGAGGTCGAGGTCGAGGATGCGGCCGGCGATGCCGCGACCGGCGGCGCCGGGGCCGCCGGAGAAGTAGACGATCGGGTCGGGCTCGGGAGTCGGCGACGCGCTGGCGATCACGGCGACGGGAAGGACAACAGCGCCCGCCTCCGGCGCCTCTCGGTCGACGGGCACCGTGAGCGTCCCGCACTCGACCCGGGGGTCGACCGGCACCGCAGCGTCGCACGGTCCGGGTGCGTAGACGGGCTCGTAGAGCGACGCCGTGGTCGGGGCGAGCGGCGACGACGTCACCGGCCCTGCGCTGCCGCCGCCATCGGGCCCGTCGCTGCAGGCGGCGGCCAGCAGCACGACGGCGACGTAGGCGGCGGCCGGTCGGCGCATCACCGCACGGTACGTCCGCCTCACCGGTGGTCGTGGCCGTGCACGGCGGCGCGGCGG
>JACDCH010000344.1 GCA_013694495.1 Acidimicrobiia bacterium
CCGCCGCGCCGACCGGGTCGCCGTCGATGCCAACGCGGCGGGCCTCGTCGCGGTCGTCGTCGACCACCCACAGCCCGTCGTCGTCCGCGGCGATGGCCGACGGTCGGCCTTCGATGGCGACGACGCGAGGCGGTGGCGCCGGCGTCGGCCCGGTGGTCGCGACGCCGGTGGATGCGGGCGCCGCGCCCTCGTCGCCGCAGGCGGCCAGGAGCAGCAGTGCGGAGGCGGCGAGCGCCCCCCTCACGGTGCGCCGAGGTAGGCGGAGCGGACGAGCTCGTCCTTCTGGATCGAGCCGGGGTCGCCGGCGGCGATCACCCGCCCGAAGTCGAGCACGTGGATGTGGCTGCACACCCGCATCACGAGCTCGACGTCGTGCTCTACGAGGAGGATGCCCAGCCCGTCGACGATGAGGTCGTCGAGCAGCGTCGCGAACGCGTCGGTCTCCTCCTCGCTCAGGCCGGACGAGGGCTCGTCGAGCAGGAGGATCCGGGGCTGGCCGGCGAGCGCCCGTCCGACCTCGACCAGCCGGGCGTGACCGGTGGGTAACGAGTCGACCCGCTCCCGGGCCACGGACCCGAGCCCGACCCGCTCGACGATCGAGTCGGTGGTCGACTCGACCGGCGGTCCGTCCCGGTGGTGGCGGCGGTGCACCTCGGCCGCGACCCGGATGTTGTCGCGCACCGTCATCGAGCCGAACACCTCGAGGCGCTGGAACGTGCGGGCGATGCCGAGCCGGGCCCGCTGGTGCGGGGCGACCCCGTCGAGGTCGTCGCCGTCGAGGAGCACGCGACCGCTGGTGGGCGCCTGCAGCCCGCAGATCACGTTGAACAGCGTCGTCTTCCCGGCGCCGTTCGGACCGATGAGCCCCGTCACGCCCGCACCCGCCACCTCGGCTTCGACCCCGTCGAGGGCGGTGACGCCGCCGAAGCGGACCGTCACGCCCCGGACCTCGAGCAGCGCCATGGACCGAGACACTAGAACCGGTTCTCGCGAGGCGCTGATCGTGGTTCAATCAGGCCCGATGGACATCGACCTGCCCCACGAGGACGACCCCCGGCGCCTCGCGGTCCGGCGCTGGCTCGAGGAGCACCCGAACCCCACGCCCGGCGACCTCGTCGACGCCGGCTTCGTCGTGCCGCACTGGCCGCTGCCGTGGGGGCTCGACGCCGAGCCGGAGCTCCAGCTCATCATCGACGACGAGCTGAAGCGGGCCGCCGTGACGAAGCCGATGAACCCGATCGGCATCGGCCACTGCGGCCCCGTGCTCGTCGTGCACGGCTCGGAGGAGCAGAAGCAGCGCTACCTGCCGCCGATGCTGCGGGGCGAGGAGCTGTGGTGCCAGCTGTTCTCGGAGCCGGAGGCCGGCTCCGACCTGGCGTCGCTGTCGACGCGGGCCGGACGCGACGGCGACGTGTTCGTGGTGAACGGCCAGAAGATCTGGACGAGCCTCGCCCAGGTCGCGAAGTTCGGCATCCTCATCGCCCGCACCGACCCCGACACGTCGAAGTACACGGGCATCTCGTACTTCATCGTGCCCATGGACCTGCCGGGCATCGAGGTCCGGCCGTTGCGCAACATGGTCGGCGGGTTCGGCGACGCCGGCTTCTGCGAGGTCTTCTTCACCGACGTCGAGGTGCCGGCCGCCAACCTGATCGGCGAGCTCGACAACGGATGGTCGATGGCGAAACTGACGCTCGCCAACGAGCGCGTCTCGCTGTCCAAGGAGGGCCTCCAGTGGGGCTACGGCCCGACGGCACGCGACCTGGTCGCCCTCGTTCGCGACGCCGGCGGCACCGCCGACCCCCTCGTGCGCCAGGCCTTGGCCCGCGCCTACATCGACGGCGAGATCCTGCGCTTCCACCAGCTGCGGCAGATCTCGGCCGCCGTCAACAAGACGCCGGGGCCCGACGCCTCCCTGCGCAAGGCGCTCAAGGACCCGCACGGCCAGCGGGTGTTCCGCCTCGGGCTCGACCTCATGGGCGCACCCGGCATGCTCGACGTCGACGCGACCGACCCGGCCTGGAAGGCGTGGGTCAGCGGCTTCCTGTTCAGCCCCGCCCTCACCGTCGGCGGCGGCACGTCGGAGGTGCTCCGCAACATCGTGGCCGAGCGCCTCTTGGGCCTGCCCCACGACGTCGACGTGGACGCCGGCCTCACCTGGGCCGAGAGCCGCCGCCGCTGATCCCGTCTACTGGGTGGGGCGCCGGCGGCCGTTGCGGGCGGCGTTCGTGTGGGGCTCGACGAGGATCCGCACGGCCCGCTCGAGCTCGCCCAGCACCCAGGCGAAGTCGCGACGTCCGTGACCCCAGGCCACCAGCGTGGAATACCAGACGTGGCCGAGGGTGGCCAGGATGTCGGCGCGCACCTGCTCGTCGAGGTCGACGAGGATGGCGTCGCCCATCGATGCGATCTGGCGCTGCACCTCGGCCCCGCTCTCGCGCACGCCCTGGTCCGGCGACGACAACGCCCGCACCAGCGCCGCGCTCAGCTTCGGCTGGCGCTCCATGGCCCGGCAGGCCCGGCGCAGCACGTCGATGAGCTGGTCGGCCGGCGTGTCGCCCCGCGGCGGCGACTGGGCGACGCGGTGCTGCAACCGGCCGGTCCACTCGGTCATGGCCGCCGCCAGCAGGTGGTCCTTCGAGGAGAAGTAGCGGTAGATCGTGGCCAGCGCGACGTTGGCGGCCGCCGCCACCTCCCGCATCTGGACGGCGTCGTAGCCCCGTTCGGCGCCGAGCTCGAAAGCGACGTCGATGACGCGACGCCGGCGCTCGCGCTGCTCGTCGGTGAGGTCCTCCACCGCCAGCGTCTCCACCGGCGGCATCCTACGAAGCCCCCTCCGGCGCCCCGGTGAGGCTCCGGAACGGCACGTCCTTGTCGACGCGGGGTTCGGCCGGGAGCCCCAGCACCCGCTCGCCGATGACGTTGCGCTGCACCTCGTCGCTGCCGCCGGCGATGCGGATCGACGGTGCGCCGAGGAACGACTGCTGCCAGGCGCCGTCGGCCGGCGCGTCGGGGCCGGCGAGCATCCCGTGGGCGCCCTGGAGCGCGACGGCCAGCTCGCCGGTGCGCTTGAGGTGCCACGCAGCCGACAGCTTGGCGATCGACGCCTGGGCGTCGGGCGGCCGGCCCTGGGCCGCGAGCGTGCGGATGCGTAGGCCGAGGTAGCGCTGGATCTCCGCCCGGCTGCGGGCGGCGGCCAGGCCC
>JACDCH010000364.1 GCA_013694495.1 Acidimicrobiia bacterium
CCGGTGGTGTACCGGCGGATCGGCGGGGCGCCCGCCGCGATCCACCGGGCGGCGCGGCGACGGTGGCACCGCTTCTTCATGGCCAGGGCCGACGCAGTCGTCGCCGTGGCCGATGCGGTTCGCGCCGAGACGCTCGCCCTGTTCCGCCTCGAACCGGCGCGCGTCGTGACCATCCCGAACGCGGTCGAGCCGTCGCGGGTCCAGGGGGCGGACCGCGCCGTCGCCCGCGCCGAGCTCGGCCTCCCCGCCGACTCGCCCGTCGTCCTCTCCCTCGGCGCGCTCTCGTGGGAGAAGGACCCGTTGGGCGCGGTCGAGGCGTCGGCGCCGGCCCGGGCGGCCGACGGCACGGTCGTCCACCTGTTCGTCGGCGACGGGCCGCTGCGCGACCCGCTGGAGGAGCGGGTGCGCCGGTGCGGCGCGGAGGCCTCCGTCAGGGTGCTGCCGGGGCGGGCGGACGTGGCCGCCGTGCTCGCCGCCGCCGACGTCCTGCTGTTCACCAGCCGATCCGACGGCATGGAGGGCATGCCCGCGGTGATCATCGAGGCGGGGCTGGCCGGACGGGCGACGGTGGCCGTCGACGTGGCCGGGGTGGGCGAGGTGATCGAGCACGATGAGACGGGCGTCCTGGTGGCGCACCCTGCTGACGTGGGCGACGCGCTCGTCGCGCTGCTCGACGATCCCGCCCGGGTGCGCGCCCTCGGCGCCGCCGCCCGCGACCGGTGCGAGGCCGCGTTCACGATCGAAGCGGTGGCGCCTCGCTACGCCGACGTCCTCGCTCGGCTCGTCCGGCGCTAGTGCTAGTGGTCCCGCTCGTGGGTTCGTCGGTGTATTCGGCGAGCACTGAGCGTCGCTCGCAAGGACGCAGGCCGCAGGCTGGGACCCGCCCAGACAAGGCCGAGGACGCAGCGAGCGGCGTTCAGGGCCGTTGAATACCCGGCATGACTTGCGAGCGGGACCACTATCTCACTCGCCCCCGGCCCAGGCCACGACGTGGTCGTGGTAGCGCTCCTCCAGCGCGTCCCAGCCGAAGTTGTCCCGGGCCCACCGCCACCGCCGTTCCCGCGACGCCGTCGTGAGCGGTGCGTCGAGGGTCTCGCCGATGGCGGCGCTGAACGCGGGGAGGTCCGAGCAGTCGACGAACGCGGCGTTCGGACCGCAGACCTCGCGGGCCACGGGGTTGTCGTCGACGACGCAGGGCAGGCCCGCCGAGAGCGCCTCGAGGTAGACGCGCCCGAAACCTTCGACCGCGCTGGCGAGCACGAAGGCGTCGGCGGCTTCGAGGTGCGCCCCCACCTCGTGGGGCGCCACCGTCCCGGATCGGAAGCCGTCGATCCCGAGCGCCTCTTGGGCCAAGGCCTCCAGTGCCGGCGTCTCGTCCGTCCGCTGTCCGAGCAGCACGAGGTACGGGCGATCGCCGCAACCGGCGACCGCCTGCACGACGAGGTCCATGCGCTTGATCCGGCGATCGAGCTGGCCGACCGAGATCACGATCCTCCGGTCGGTCGGCAGGTCGAGCTGCCGACGCCGGGTCGGACGCCGATCCGTCGGCGGGACCGGCCCGGTCTCGACCGCGAGCGGGAGCACCACGTGCTGCCCGGCTGAGCCACCGGCGCGGAGCGCAGCGTCGAGGGCGTGCTGCGTGACCTCTTGGACGACGTCGAAGCCGGCCCGGAGGGGCGGTCGGTTGAGCCCGCCGTTGTTGAACGCGATCCGGTGGCGCAGGCCGGGCAGCGCCCGGGCCCGATCGAGGACGGAGGCCAGGGCGTGCTCGCTCACGATGACGAGGTCGGGCCGGAGCCACAGCAGCCGGGGCAGGGCGGCGACGCCGAAGGAGATGTGCTCGACGTACTTCGGATGCGTCCTCGCCAGGCGGGCGATGGCCCGGGCCACGAAGCCGGCCTGATCGAGGTGGGCGACGCGTCGGGCCCACGGCGCGTCCACCGGGCCCCCTTGCAGCAGTCGCACGTCGAGGTCCCCGAAGCGCTGCAGGCGTCGCGCCAGCTGGTCGGCGAAGGTCTCGTAGCCGCGGGGGATGCGACCGACGCCGGGACAGGCGATCACCACCGACGTCCGCTCGGGGTCGGCGCGCCGGGCGATCACCGCGGCCGGGGCCAACGGGAGCCCGAGGCGAGCGAAGGCTCGCGCCGATG
>JACDCH010000407.1 GCA_013694495.1 Acidimicrobiia bacterium
GCTGCCGGCTGCGGTGTTCGCGGTGACGTCGGCCGACGCCCTCTTCGCGGCCGTCGCCGGCACCGCGGTCGCGGTCGCCGTGATCGCCGTGGCCCGCCACTCGACGCGACGAGGAGCCCTGGCCGGCGTGCTGTTCGGCGGGGCGATGCTGTTGTCCTACGGCGCCCCGCTCCTCGTGCTCGTACCCGTCGCGCTGGCCGCCGGCACGATCGGCCGGGCCGCCTGGCGAACGCTGGCTGCCATGGCGGCCGGGGCCGCAACCGTGCTCGTCGCGGTGGCCGGCCTCGGCTTCTGGTGGCTCGACGGCCTCGCCACCACCCGCCGGTTGTACTGGGAGAGCGTGGCCGACGTCCGGCCGACCGCCTACCTGGCCCTCGCCGGCAACCCCGGGGTGCTGTTCGCCGTGGTCGGGCCGGCCGTCGTCGCCGGCCTGTTCCTGCGCCAGCACCGGCCCGCTGCCCTCCTCTCGATCGGCGCCGTCGCCGCAGTCGTCCTCGCCGACGCATCCCTCCTGTCGAAGGGCGAGGTCGAGCGGATCTGGCTGCCGTTCGTCCCCTGGCTGGCCGTCGTGGCCCCCGGGCACCGCCGGGGCTGGCTGGCCGCCCAGGCGGCCGTGGCCCTCGCGCTCGAGGCGGTGCTGGTGACGCCGTGGTGAGCCGTCGGGTTCGACCCTGCCGTTGCTCCGGGAGAGCGCAGTGAGCCCGATGCGGGTGCTCGTCACCGGAGGGCTCGGCTTCATCGGTTCGCACGTCGTCGACCTTCTTGTCCACGGCGGCCACGATGTCGTCGTGCTCGACTCGCTGGTGGCTCACGGCGGGGTGCTCCCGCCCTGGACCCGGCCCGAGGTCCGGCTCGTGCGGGCCGACATCCGCGACCCCGACGCCTGGCTCGTCGCCGCCCGTGAGGTCGACGCCGTGTGCCATCAGGCGGCGCGGGTCGGGCTCGGGGTCGACTTCGGCGACGTGCGGGCCTACGTCGCCGACAACGACACCGGTACGGCCGCGGGGCTGTGGGCACTGCACGAGATGGGGTTCGAGGGCCCGTTCGTGCTGGCCTCGTCGATGGTCGTGTACGGCGAGGGCCGCTACTGCTGTGCCGAGCACGGCGACGTCCGCCCCCGCCCGCGGCACGCCGCTGACCTCGACGCGGGCCGCTTCGAGCCCGGTTGCCCTCGGTGCGACGCGCCGCTTCGATGGGCCCCGATCGACGAGGACGCCCCCCTCGAACCCCGCAACGTCTACGCGGCGACGAAGCTCCACCAGGAGCACCTGTGCGCGTTGTTCGGGCGGGAGCACGGCCTCCCCGTGACCGCCCTGCGCTACCACAACGTCCACGGGCCGCGGCTGCCGGTCGACACCCCGTACGCCGGGGTCGCCGCCATCTTCCGATCGGCCGTCGCCCGGGGGGAGGCCCCCCAGGTGCTCGAGGACGGCGGCCAGACGCGCGACTTCGTGCACGTCACCGATGTCGCCCGGGCCAACGTGCTCGCCCTCACCGCGACCGAGCCCTACGACGGCCCGCTCAACGTCGCGTCGGGGATCCCGAGGACGGTCCTCGAGCTGGCCCGGTCGACCTGCGAGGGCACCGGATTGGAACCCGACGTGGTCGGCGGCGGCCGCCTCGGCGACGTTCGCCACGTGGTCGCCGGCCCCTCCCGCGCCGCCGCCGCCATCGGCTTCCGCGCCACCGGCCCGCCCCCGTAGCCCGAACCCTGCGCACGTTGGCACCTGAACCGCGCCGGGCGGGGCTGCGGCGCCGAAGAACCGGGGGGGCCCCGGCCTGTCTCGTTCGAGCGCTACTCGGCGGCGACGCCGGCGCGGGGGAGGCGCACGGTGAAGCGGCACCCGCCGTCCTCGTTGCGCACGCCGATGGCCCCCCTGTGGGCTTCGACGAACCCGCGGGCGATGGCGAGGCCGAGGCCGGCCCCGGCGTGCGATGCCGGCGAGCGGGCCGGGTCGCCCCGGTATGCGAGGTCGAAGACGCGGTCGAGGTCGTGCTCGGGGATCCCGCCGCACTCGTCGCGCACGGACAGCTCGGCGTGGTCCTCGTCGCCACCGACCTCGACGAGCACCGAACCCCCGGGCGGCGTGTGGCGGATGGCGTTGTCGAGCAGGTTGTGCACCACGCGGCTGAGCTCCCGTTCGGACGCCTGGACGTTCGACGGAGGCGCCGTCGCCAGGCCGTCGACGCGCACGCCCCTGGCCTCGGCCAGGACGGTCGCCGAGGCGACCGCGTCGGACACCACCTGGCCGAGCGAGATGAGCTCGAGCGTGAGCTGCAGGGCGTTGGCCTCGATGCGAGACAGCTCGAACAGGTCGTCGACGAGGTGGGCCAGCCGCTCGGACTCCGAGACCAGCCGGCCGTGGTAGGTCCGGACCTCGGCGGGATCGTCGACGACGCCGTCGTCGAGGGCCTCGACCATGGCCCGGATGCCGGCCAGCGGCGTACGGAGGTCGTGGCTGACCCACGCCACCAGCTCGCGGCGGCTGCGCTCGACGAGGCGCTCGCGGTTGGCCGCCGCCTCGACTGCGGCCCGGCTCCGGTCGAGCTCGGCAGCCAGGGCGAGGGCGCCGAGGACGCCGGCGGTGCCAGCGCCGATCGTGACGACGAGCAGGGCCGCCAGGTCGTGCGACGACACGAACATGGCCCGGGCCGAGGCCAACGCGCCCACCAACACGGCGACGGTGGGGATGAGGGCGACCACGATCGGGTTGGCCCGCCGGCGGATGGTCGTCACGCCCAGCCCGTAGGCGCCCACGGCGATGCCGAACGAGAGGGCGATGAGCTGGGCCGAGTCGCTCGCCGGCAGCCCGACGGCGCGGGCCGCTCCGACCGCCAGGACCAGCCCCGCGCCGACGCACCACAGGGCTCGGGTGTGGGGGCTCATGGGGTCGTCGCTCCGGCGGGGCGGGTGCCCTCCCACCGGTAGCCGACACCCCAGACGGTTCCGATGCGGATCGGGCTGGACGGGTCGGCCTCGATCTTCTCCCGCAGGCGGCGGACGTGGACGGTGATCGTCGACGTGTCGCCGTAGCGCGTCCCCCACACGTGCTGCAAGAGCTCCTCGCGCCGGAACGCCTGGCGGGGGTGGCGCATGAACCAGACGAGGAGCTCGAACTCCCGGGCGGTCAGCGGCACCGGCTCACCCCGCAGCCGCGTCTCCCGGGCGGCGACGTCGACGTGGAGGTCGCCGTCGTCGAAGGAGAGCGGCGCCCCCGGCGTGGCCGTGGCCAGCGGGCCGTGCGCCCGGCGCAGCACGGCGTGCACCCTGGCCACCAGCTCCTTGGGCGAGAACGGCTTGGCCACGTAGTCGTCGGCGCCGAGCTCGAGGCCGATGACCCGGTCGGACTCCTGACCGCGGGCGGTCAGCATGATGACCGGCACCGGCGCCAGCGCCCGGAGCCGGCGACACACCTCGAGCCCGTCGATCCCCGGCAACATGAGGTCGAGCACGACGAGGTCGGGCGGATCGGCCAGGGCCCGCTCGAGGGCCCGGCGTCCGTCGCCGACCGACTCGACCTCGCAGCCGTCGCGTTCGAGGTAGCGCGTCACGACCTCGGCGATCGTCGGGTCGTCGTCGACCACGAGGATGCGCGTCGGCCGGTCCGTCACCGGCGGGATCGTACGGGTGTCGGGTCCTGTCGGGGCTTACGAGGTGCGGAACAGGGCCCGATCACGGGAACGCTTACGAGCCGGGGAACAACGCCGGCTCCGCCACACGGGCCGCCGGGCGAGGGGTACAAGAGCCCGACATGGATCTCCTCGTGCTCGCCAAGGAACCGATCCCCGGTCGGGTCAAGACCCGCCTCGGCCCGACCTGCTCACCGGCCGAGGCCGCCGCGTTGGCCGAGGCCTCGCTCGCCGACACGCTGGCCAACGCGGTCCGGACGGGGGCCGATCGGGTCGTGCTCGTGCTCGACGGTCGGCCCGGGGTCTGGTGCCCTTCTGGCGTCGTCGTCATCCCACAGGTCGGCGGCTCGCTGGCCGAGCGCCTGGCCGCGGCCTGGTCCGACATCGACGGCCCGGCCCTGCAGATGGGGATGGACACGCCGCAGGCGGATCCGGTGACACTCGACCGGGCGATGTCCGTCATCGACACGACCGGCGGCTCGGTGATCGGGCTGGCCGACGACGGCGGCTGGTGGGCGGTCGGGATGCACCGTCCCGACCCCGACGCGATCCTCGGCATCCCGACGAGCCGCGCCGACACCGGCGACCGCCAGCTGCGACGGCTGCGCCACCGGGGTCACACCGTCGACCTCCTCCCGTCAGCACGCGATGTCGACACCTGGGCCGATGCGATCGCCGTCGCGGCGTCGGTGCCGGGCTCGGCCTTCGCTGCGGCCGTTGCCGCGGTCGCCGGCCGCCGGTCGAC
>JACDCH010000409.1 GCA_013694495.1 Acidimicrobiia bacterium
GGTCGGCTCGTTGAGGCGCTGCGAGCACGACGACACCGCACCGTCGGTCAGCGTGCGCGACTGGTAGCTCGCGCACGCGGTGCGCCAGCCCCCGCTGAGCAGGAGCTCGAGCTCGGCGTCGGTGACCTCGGGGAGCACCGGCGCCGCGAGCTCGCGGCCCCGCTCCCGGTTCTCCCGCTTCTTGGCCCGCTTCCGGGCGCTGCCGCTCACCGCACCGCCTGCGTCACGCCGTCAGCGCCCGAGGGCGGAGCGGACGGCGGCGGTGACCTCGCGGTGCTCGAACGGGATGCCCTCGCGCTCCAGCACCGTCGGCTGGACCCGCTGGCTGGCGAACAGGAGGTTCTCGGCCAGCTCCTTGCCGACGAGCAGCGCGGGAGCGAACCGCGGCACGGCGAGGAACGTCGGTCGGTGGACCACGGCGCCGACGGCCTTGGTGAACTCGGCGTTGGTGACCGGCGCCGGGCCCGTGACGTTGACCGGTCCCTCGAGCCCGTCGCGCTCGATGATGAAGCGGATGGCGGCCACCTGGTCGGTCAGCGACACCCACGACATCCACTGGCGGCCCGACCCGAGCCGGCCGCCGAGACCGAGCTTGTAGAGGACGCCGGTCTTGCCGAGGATGCCGCCGTCGCCGTCGAGCACGATCCCGGTGCGGATGAACGCCGTGCGGATGCCGGCGTCGGCGGCGGGCTGCGCGGCCGCCTCCCACGCCACGACGAGGTCGCTGAGGAACCCCTTGCCCGGGCCGCTCGTCTCGTCGAGCACCTCGTCGCCCCGGTCGCCGTAGTACCCGATGGCCGAGCCCGACACGAGCACCTTCGGCGGAGCCGACAGCTCGGCAAGCGTGCGGGCCAGGAGCGTGGTGCCCTTCGTGCGGCTCTCGAGGATGCGGCGCTTCTGCTCGTCGTTCCAGCGCTTCTCGGCGATGCCCTCGCCGGCGAGGTGCACGACGGCGTCCAGCCCCTCGAGGGCGGCGGCGTCGATCGTGCCGGCTTCGACGTCCCACCGGGCCACGGCGCCGCCGGCCGAGCTGCTGCCGGGTCGCACCACCCGGACGACCTCGTCGCCGTCGGCGTCGAGGGCGCGGGCCAGGGCGCCGCCGATGAGCCCGGACGAGCCGGTGATCGCGATTCGTCGGGCGGCCATCAGCTGAACCCTCCAGTGAGGATGTCGTACGTGATCGTGCCCCGCTCGAAGCGGGAGACCTCGGCGCCGAGGGGGCGCTCGGTGTCGGCCACGGGGTAGCCGAGCGGGCCGGTGGGACCGCCCCGCCGGTACCACTCGGTGAGGATCGGGTTGTGCACCTCGTGGGCCCCGGTGGCGGCGGTCCAGAAGATGGCGCCGGACTGGAACCAGCTGACCTGGCCCCGGCGGTCGCCGGTGCCGGCCTCGTCGGTGACCGGCACCCCCAGCGCGCCCGTGGGCCCGCCCAGCTCCAGGTACTTCACGTGCACGGCACCCCGCACGACCCGGTCGCCGATGTCGGGCCGGCTCACGACCGAGCCTCGCTCGAAGCGGGTCCACTGGCCGCCCTCGGGGAGGGCGACGCTGTCGGCGCCGGGGTAGCCGAGCGTGCCGGTGGGCCCGCCGTAGCGGTACCAAGCCGACAGCGTCGGGTTCTGCACGTCGTGGGCCCCGGTGGTGGCGGTGGCGAAGATGCCGCCCGCCTCGAACCAGCTGACGCGGCCCCTGGTGTCGCCCGTGCCCAGCTCGTCGGTGAGTGGGTAGCCGAGCACGCCGGCGGCGCCCCCGAGCGCCTGCCAGCGCTGGTGGATCACGCCGGACACGGCGTGGGCGGCGAGGTCGGGCCGCCAGGTGATCGTGCCGTTCTGGAAGCGGCTCTGCCGGCCGTCGCGGGGCGCGGCCTCCTCCTCGGACATGGGGTAGCCGAGCGGGCCGGCGGCCGCGCCGAGCGACAGCCAGTGCGCCCGGATGGCGCCGAGGACGAGGTGCGCCCTCGTGACCGCGCTCCAGCCGATGCTGCCGCCGCCGGCGAAGTCGTTGCGCAGGCCGTCGGCCACCGGGACCGAGTCGCTGACGGGGTAGCCGAGGAAGCCGGCGGGTCCGCCGTAGGTGGCCCACGCGTCGCGGATCGGGGTGAGCACCTCGTGCGCCCCCTCGGCGGCGCGGAAGAAGATCGTGCCCTGCTCGAAGTCGGTGCGTCGCCCGCCGCCGGCGGCGTCGTACTCGCTGGTGGTCGACCGGCCGAGGCGGGAGCCGAGGAGCCCGAGGTCCTGGTACTTGATCGAGATGTCGCTGGCGCCCATCGGGGCGAGCTCGGGCGCGGTGTGGAAGGCCGTGCGGTTGTCGGTGCGGCTCGACGTGGTGCAGCGCGGGTCCCACTGCCACGGCGGCGTGCAGGTGATGATCCGGCACACGACGGGCGTGACGCCGGCGATCTCCTGGTGGCACTGGCCGTAGCGGAAGTTGTTGCAGCAGTAGCGGCGCTGGTCGCAGCTGCCGGGCTGGCTGTAGCACGACACGCACCCGCACGAGCCGGGCTGGCTGGGCAGCCGGTTGCAGTCGATGTAGTACCGGGCTCGGCCCTTGCAGTACGCGGAGTTGTCGGCCTTCCACCAGCCGGCGGCGAAGGAGCCGGGCGGGCAGGTGTTCTTGCCCCGGTTGCCGGCCACGGTGACGCAGAACACCGTCCAGCCGGTGCCGCAACCGTTGCCGTCGCCGCAGCCCGTCACCTGGGCGTAGGCCGTGCCCGGGCGCAGGAGGTAGCGGACGGGGTTGGTGGCGACGGCGGCGCCCACGATCGCGGCCCGGGCGAGGAAGCCCCGCCGGGTCGACGAGCCCCGCTCGGCGGCGCGGGCCGACAGTCGGTGCACCAGCCGGGCGGTGAACGGCAGCGAGTCGTCGGACGGCGAGAGGGCGAGGGTCATGAGGAGGGCTCGATCGTGAGGGCCGCCAGCACGCGCTCGACCTCGGCCACCAGAGGGGCGATGTCGTGGTCGCGGCCGAGGACGACGTAGAGGCAGAAGGCCCGCCCGGCGGCGGTGAAAAAGGACTGCCACCCGGCCTGGCCGTCGATGGCGTTCTGCAGGCCGCGCCGGTTGAAGCGGGCCCGGGCCGCCCGGCGGGGGATGCCCTGCGCGGCGAACAGCTCGGTGCCGACGCACTCGGGGCCGTACTCGAGCAGGGCGACGAAGACGTCGTCGGGGCCGAGGGCGTCGACGGCGCCGCTGCCGAAGTCGCCCCGGTCGGCGGGCAGGGCGATCGTGGCGAGGTGGACCGTGGGGCGCACGTCCTCGTCGGGCGAGCCGAGCGCGCCGACTCCGGAAACCCCGGGCCCCTGACCGACGGCGAGGGCCAGGGCGTCGGCCACGGCCTCGGGCCGGCGCCCGATGACGCCCTCCCACCGGTCGGGCAGCACGGCGCGGATGCCGTGCGCAGCCAGCTCCATCAACCGACCTCCTCGTCGAGGCTGCGGTACAGCCGCTCGTCGTCGGGCAGGACGCCGGCCGCCAGCAGCGCGCCGTCGATGTCCTGCTCCCGTTCGGCGTCGCCCCGGGCCTTGCGCCGGCGGCCGGCGGCCGGCCCCGCGGCGAAGGTGACGTCGCCGGTGGCCTGGGCCAGGAGCCGGCCGACCTGGGCCCACGAGCCCCCCGTGCCCTCGCCGGCCACGACGCCGGCCGGCCCGTCGACGTAGACGACGTACGGCGAGCCGGGCACGTCGTAGTCGAGCCACGCCTCGCTCGACAGGACCGTCGTGACGCCGGGCGGGGCCAGCTCGGCGATGGCGCGCTGGCTCTCCTCGTCCGGGCCCTTGGCCACCACCACGAGGCGGCTGCCCTCGGGTCGGTACACCTTGCGGGGGTCGCGCAGCTCCTCCCAGAAGCCGGCGCAGGTGAGGCAGGTCGACGACAGGAAGGCGATGACCGTCCCGTGGGCGGCACCGACGACCCGGAGGGCCACGGCGTCGCCCGCCGGGTCGATGCCGGCGATGTCGGCGGCCGCCCGTCCGACCGGCGCGCTCGACGGCGCGGGGC
>JACDCH010000413.1 GCA_013694495.1 Acidimicrobiia bacterium
GCTCGTGCTCGTGCCCCTCGACGGCCCGACGCCGGTCGAGAACCTCGGGTCGATGCCCCTGGCCGACGTCGCCGTCCCTCCCGGCGCGGTGGAGCTGGCTCAGGGCCCCGCCGCGTTGGCCGCGCACGACGCAGCCATCGACGAGTGGCTCGCGCTCACCGCCGCCGCCCTCGTCGCCGTCGGGGCCCGCGGCCTCGAGCTCGGGGTCGAGTACGTGAAGGAGCGCCGGGCGTGGGGCGTGCCCATCGGCTCGTTCCAGGCCATCTCGCACCGGCTGGCCGATTCCGCCGCCGCCCTCGACGGCGCCCGGTTGCTCGCCCACGAGGCGGCGTGGGCCCACGACGACGATCCGGCTCGCGCCGCCGAGCTGGCCGCGATGGCCTTCGCCTTCGCCTACGAGTCGGCCCGCGACGCCACCTACCGGAGCCTGCACTTCCACGGCGGCTACGGGTTCATGCTCGAGTACGACATCCAGCTGTACTACCGGCGGGCCCGGGCGTGGGCCACGGTCTACGGCGGGCCGCGCGAGGCGTACCGGCGGGTCACCGACAAGCGCCTCGGCCGGGCGGCGGGGGCGGTCTGATGGACTTCCGGCTGGGCGCCAGCGCCGAGGCGCTGCGGGCCGAGGTCCACGACTTCGTGCGCGACTTCATGACCCACGAGGTCGAGGAGCGGCTCTACCGCACGGGCGTGTCCCACGATGCCGAGTACACGGCGGCGCTGGCCGAGCGGGGGTGGCTGGCCGCCGGTTGGCCGGTCGAGTGGGGCGGCCAGGGCCGCGACCCGCTGGAGCTGCTCGTCCTCGCCGAGGAGATGACCTACGTCGACGCGCCGACGATCGCGCCGACGGTCACGACGATGGTGTCCAAGGTCATCCACGCCGTCGCCACCGACGAGGTGAAGCGGGAGGTGCTGCCCAAGGCCCTCGCCGGCGAGATCATCGTCGCCCTCGGCTTCAGCGAGCCCGAGGCCGGCTCCGACGTCGCCGCCGCGCAGACGAGGGCGCTGCGCGACGGCGACGAGTGGGTGATCAGCGGCCAGAAGATGTTCACCACCAACGCGCACCTCGCCGACTACGTGTTCCTGCTCACCCGCACGAACACCGCGGTGCCGAAGCACAAGGGCCTGACGATGTTCCTCGTGCCGATGAAGCAGGACGGCATCGAGGTCCAGGCCGTCTACACGCTCTCGGGCGAGCGCACGAACATCACCTACTTCAACGACGTACGGGTCGACGACCGCTGGCGCATCGGCGAGGTCGACCAGGGCTGGCGGGTGATGACCGTTTCGCTCCAGGATGAGCACTCGGCCGGGTTCGGCACCCGCATCGACCGCTTGGCCGAGGCCGCCGAAGCCTGGGCTCGCGACGAGGTCGACGGCGAGGGCCGCCCACGCATCGACGACCCCGACGTGCGCGAGTGCCTGGGCCGGTGCGCGACCGACGCCGAGGTGTCGCTCCTCCTCCAGCGCCGGGCCACATGGTTGGCGGAGACAGGCACCGTGCCCGAAGCCGAGGGTCCGATGTCGAAGCTGTTCAGCTCCGAGGCCCTCGGGCGCAACGCCGAGGACCTCGTCGAGCTCATGGGCCCGGAGGCGCTGCGCAGCTACTTCGAGCCGACCGCCCCGCAGAACGGGCGCATCGAGCACACGCTGCGCTACTCGCTCGGCACGACGATCTACGCCGGCACCAGCGAGGTCCAGCGCAACATCATCGCCCAGCGCGGCCTGGGCCTCCCGCGCTGACCCCATCGGCCAGACTGCCGACGCCGGCCCGTCCGGCTCGACACGAGGAGCAGCGCATGGCAGCAGGAAGCGACGAGGAGCGGGGCCGGGCAGCCGTCGGCGAGGCGTTCCGGCTGATCCAGGACGTCGGCGGGCGCTTGTCCGACGCCGCCCGCTCGATGGCCGACGACTTCGCCGCCTCGCCGGTGGCCCAGTTCGCCGAGCCCATGGCCCGGCTCGGCGCCCAGATGGCCGAGCTGTCGACCGCCTGGGTCGGGCCCGTGCGGGCGATCCTCGAGGAGCAGCAGGAGCTGATCGACACGGTCGCCGCCTGGGCCGACCAGCAGCGCCAGCTGGCCGACCGCTTCGCCGTCCTCGCCGACCGGCACCGGGCGCTCACGGCGCAGACCATGTCGGTCCTCCAGCCCATCCTCGACCAGATCGAGAAATTCAACCCCCAGCGCCCGGAGTGACGCCGGGGCCGTGACCGATCGCTACGACGCCTTTCCCGGGCTCCGCTTCGACCGGCCCGCCGCCGGCGTCCTCCGCATCACCCTCGACGGGCCTGGCCTGAACGCCGTCGACCACGCGGTGCACCGTCAGCTGGCCGACGTGTGGCGCACCGTCGACCGCGATCCGGACACGAACGTCGCCCTGCTGCAAGGGGCGGGCACGGGGTTCTCCGCCGGCGGTTCGTTCGACATGATCGACGCGCTGATGACCGACTACGAAGTTCGACTGCAGGTGATGCGCGAGGCTCGCGACCTCGTCCACAACGTCATCGACTGCTCGAAGCCGATCGTGTCGGCGATCCACGGAGCGGCCGTCGGCGCCGGCCTGGTGGCGGGGCTGCTCGCCGACGTCTCGGTGGTGGCCCGCACGGCCCGCATCATCGACGGCCACACCCGGCTCGGCGTCGCCGCCGGCGACCACGCCGCCATCTGCTGGCCGCTCCTGTGCGGCATGGCGAAGGCCAAGTACTACCTCCTCACCTGCGACACCCTCACGGGCGAGGAGGCCGAGCGCATCGGCCTCGTGTCGCTCTGCGTCGACGACGACGAGGTGCACGATCGGGCGCTGGCGGTGGCCACCCAGCTGGCCGGCGGCGCGCAGGCCGCCCTCCGCTACACGAAGCAGACGCTCAACCACTGGTATCGCGCGCAGTCGGCCACCCTCGATGCGTCGCTCGCCTACGAGTTCCTCGGCTTCGGCGGCCCCGACGCCCGCGAGGGTCTGGCCGCCCGCGTGGAGAAGCGGACGCCGCGGTTCGACGGACCGACCGGCGAGTAGCGATCGGCCACACTGGGCGCATGGAACTGAAGGCCGGATCCCGCTGGCGGAGCGCCGTGTGCGACACGGAGGTGGTGGTGGTCAAGCCGCCGGGCGGCGAGGTGGTCCTCGAGTGCGGGGGCGAGCCGATGCTCCCGGTCGGATCCGAGCGTCCCGACGGGGCGACGCCGGCGGCCGGGTTCGACACCGGCACCCCGATCGGCAAGCGCTTCGCTCACGAGGCAACCGGCCTCGAGCTGCTGGCCACGAAGGGCGGGGCCGGCACGCTCGCCGTCGACGGCGTCGCCGTGCCGCTGAAGGACGCGAAGCCCCTCCCCGCCTCCGACTGATCCCCCGGGGGTCAGATCTCCACGTGGGTGCCGACCTCGAACACCCGGTCGGGTGGGAGGTTGAAGAACCGGGCGGCGCTGTCGGCGCCGCGGTTCAGCAGCACGAAGAGGTGCTCGAACGGCTTGGGCATCCCGGGGATGCCCTCGTCCGCGATCACCGACTCGCGGCCGATGAAATAGGTGGCGTCGTCCGGGTCGAAGCGCCAGTCGCCGAGCTCGACGCGGGCCAGGCCGAGCGGAACGTCGGGCTCCTCCATGAAGCCGAAGCTCACCACCACCTGGTGCACGTACGGCAGCACCTCGGTGACCGTCAGCCGGTCCTCCGGCGCCACCCGGGGAACATCGGTGGTCTGGACCGAGACCAGCAGCGTCGTCTCGTGCAGCACCTTGTTGTGGCGCAGGTTGTTGACCATCGCGGGCGGCGCCTGGCCGACGTCCTTGCACAGGAACACCGCCGTGCCGCCGACGCGGGTGAAGTCGTCCGCGAGCTCGCCGAGCACGGTGCCGATGGCGCGCTCGCCCTTGCGTACGCGGGCCGCCACGAGGTCCCGGCCCCGTCGCCACGTGGCCATCTGGGCCACCAGCGCGACGGCGATGAGGAGCGGGAACCAGCCGCCGTCGGGGATCTTGGGGACGTTGGCGGCGAAGAACGCGGTGTCGACGATCAGGAGAGGAGCGATCACGGCCACGGCCTTGGGGCGCGGCCAGCGCCAGCGGTCGCGGGCGACGACGTAGAAGATCACCGTGGTGATCACCATCGTCGTGGTCACCGCGATCCCGTAGGCGGCGGCCAGGTTGCTGGAGGTGCGGAACCCGAGTACCAGTCCGATGGAGCCGATCATCAGGCCCCAGTTCACCAGGGGCACGTACACCTGGCCCGCGTGCTCCCCGGACGTGTGCTGGATGGCGAGGCGAGGGAAGTAGTCCAGTTGCACGGCCTGCACGGTGAGCGAGAAGGCGCCGGAGATGAGCGCCTGGGAGGCGATCACCGAGGCCATCGTGGCGAGGAGGGCGAGGGGGGTGATGGCCCAGTCTGGGGCCATCCGGTAGAGGGGGCTCTCGACGGCCCCCGGCTCGCCGATGAGGAGCGCGGCCTGGCCGAAGTAGTTCAGCAGCAGCGCCGGCAGCACGACGCAGTACCAGACGAGCATGATCGGTCGACGCCCGAAGTGGCCCATGTCGGCGTACAGCGCCTCGCCGCCGGTCACGACGAGGAAGATGCTGCCGAGCGCGAGGAACGCCTTCCCGGGAGATGCGGCGAAGAAGTCGACGATGTGGACAGGGTTGACTGCGCCGAGTACGGCAGGGTGGTCGAGCACCTGGATGAGCCCGAGGACGCCGAGCACGCCGAACCACAGCACCATCACCGGTCCGAACACGCGACCGACCGCCGCCGTGCCCCGCTTCTGCACGAGGAACAGCCCGGCGAGGATGGCGCAGGCGAGGGGGATGACGAAGTCCTCGAGCGCCGACGACGCGACCTTGAAGCCCTCGACCGCGCTGAGCACGGAGATGGCGGGGGTGATGAGCCCGTCGCCGTAGAGCAGGGCCGTCCCGAACACGCCGAGGAGCACGAGGGGCCCGACCCTGCGTCCGCCGGCGCTGGGGTTCATCACCAGGGCGGTGAGGGCGAGGATCCCGCCCTCGCCGTGGTTGTCGGCTCGCATCACGAGTGCGAGGTACTTGATCGAGATGATGATCACGAGCGCCCAGAACGCGATGGAAGCGATGCCGAGGGCATTCGTCTCGTTCACCGGGAGGTGCTGGTGCTCGAACGCCTCCCGAAAAGCGTAGAGCGGGCTCGTCCCGATGTCGCCGAACACGACGCCGAGGGCGCCGAGGGCGAGCGCCGCCGTACCGACCTGGGCGCCGTGCCCGTGGCCGCCGCTGGTCGCACCCTCGCCGGTGGTGGTGGCCGCCTCGCCACCGGGCCCGCTGGGCTCGGTGGGTCCGGTGTCCGTCTCGCTCTCCGTCATCGCAGCGCGGACGCTAGGCGGCGGCGCCCGGCGCGCCCCGCACCGCTCAGGGAGGCAGGCCGAGCTCGGCGGTGACGGCGGCGT
>JACDCH010000426.1 GCA_013694495.1 Acidimicrobiia bacterium
GGCCTGGTGGGCGGCGGCGGCCTCGGCCGCGACCCGGGCCTGCTCCCTGGAGATGGCCAGGTCCTCGGAGAGGGACCGGAGCTGGTCGAGCACGTCCTGGTACTGGCCGGCCCGTAGGTTGACCAGGGAACGGCGGCGCATGGCGTCGTCGATGTCGTCGGTCTGCAGCATCGCCGTGGTGTCGTCCATGGCGCCGGCGTTGATGTACGCCTCGACCGCAGCGAGCCGCAGGTCCTCGTTCACGCCGTCGATCTGGGCCTGTGTCTCGGCTTCGCGCTGGCGGGCGGCGGCGAGGGCGGCCTCGGCGTCGGCGGCGGCCCGCTGGGCGTCGGCCAGCGCGGCCTCCTGCCCGGCCACGTTGGCCTGCAGGGCGCTGAGGGCCTGCTCGACCTCGGCGTTCGTGGCCTGCAGCACGTTCAGGCGGGCGGCGACGTTGGCCGCTTCCTGGCGCACCCGCTCGCGATCGGCACGCGGATCGGTGGGGACGCCCGGCGTCGCCGACGACCCGATCGGGCTGACCGTCAGCGCGGCCGTGGCCACGGCCAGGGCCGTGGCGAGCACCCGAAACGTTCTGCGTACGTGCGGCACGAGCGGCCCTGTCCTCCTGAGGTGTCCCGGGGCCCCGTGGCCTGCCGGGCCATCGCCCACCAGTTCCGCCCACCGAGCCCGTCACGAAACCGTAACAGGAGCGGCGTCCCGCTCCAAGGCACGCCCCGGCCGCCGGTGACCTACGTTCGGCGCCATGGGTCGATGGACGGTCGAGGAGCTGGAGCGCGAGTTCGACGCGTACCAGGCCAGGGGCGCCGCCGGCGACTGGTCGGCCTGGGCCGACCAGTTCACCGAGGACGCCACCTACTACGAGCACCACTACGGCCACTTCGACGGCCGAGAGGCGATCCGCACCTGGATCACGGGGTGCATGGGGACGTTCCCGGGCGACGCCATGCACGAGTTCCCCGTGGGCTGGCACGTCATCGACGAGGAGCGGGGGTGGATCGTGTGCGAGGTGTTCAACCGGATGGACGACCCCGGTGACGGCAGCTTGCACGAGGCGGCCAACCTCACCGTCCTCCACTACGCCGGCGACGGCCTCTGGAGCTACGAGGAGGACGCCTACAACCCCGCCAACATGGGCGAGATGGTCACGGGCTGGATCGCGGCCCGCAAGGTCGCCCGGCCGTGAGCGACCTCGGCGCCCGCCGCGAGGCCGTCGTGCGGGAGCACATGGCGTCGGAGAACGACCACGACTTCGACCGCACCATCGCCACCTTCGCCCACCCCCGCTACGAGCTGATGGCCAGCGGCCAGGTGTTCGACGGCGAGGACGAGGTGCGGCGCTACTTCGTCACGAGCCGCAGCGCCTTCCCCGACCAGCACAACGAGAACGCGGTCCTGCACCAACTCGACGCCGGCGTCCTCGCCGAGTTCGACCTGGTCGGGACCCACCTCGGCCCGCTGGCCGGCGCCGAGCCCACCGGCCGCCCCTTCCGCGCCCGCATGGCCGCGCTGTTCCTCTTCGAGGACGGCGGCGTCGGCATCACCTGCGAGCGCGTCTACTACGACGCCGGCACGATCCTCCGCCAGCTCGGCCTCGGCAGCTAGTGGTCCCGCTCGTGGTTCGTCGGTGTTTTCGGCGAGCACTGGGCGTCGCTCGCAAGGACGCAGGCAGCAGGCTGGGACCCGCCCAGTCAAGGGCCGAGGACGCAGCGAGCGGCGTTCAGGGCCGTTGAATACCCGGCATGACTTGCGAGCGGGACCACTAGGACCTACCGCGAGGGCAGGCCGACGAGCTCGGCCGCGGCGGCCCACAGGCGGCGCTGGAGATCGGCGTCGCGGAGCGGGCCGGCCTTCGGGATGAGCGAGGCCGCGGGCGTGCTCGAGTGGAAGCCGCCGGTCGCGCCGGTGAGCTCCGGGTCGCAGGCGAGGCGGACGAGGACCGCCGCCCCCTGCTCCGCGCGGCGCACGAGCGGCGTGCGGGCCAGCAACGTCGAGGCGTGGGTGATGGCGGCGTCGGTGCCGGCCAGGTTCGTCGCCACGAGGCCGGGGCAGCAGGCGTTGACGTCGACGCGCTCGCCGGCGAGGCGCCGGGCCTGCTCCTGGGTGACGAGCAGCAGCGCCAGCTTCGTGCGGCCGTAGAGCCGGTTCTGGCCCACGACGCCGCGCGCCGGGCCCCACGAGGCGATGGTGGCGGGGTCGATGCGGTCGGCGATCCGGTGCGCCTCCGACGCCACGTTCACGACCCGGGCCGGCGCGGCCGCCTCGAGCGGGGCGACGAGCAGGTTGGTCAGCAGGAACGGCGCCAGGAAGTTCGTGGCCACCATCGGGTCGAGGCCGTCGGAGGTGCGGTCGGTCGACGCGCGGTTGATGCCGGCGTTGTTGACGAGCACGTCGACGCCGGCCCAGCAGCGGGCGACCTCGGCCGCCACCGCCCGCACGTCGTCGAGCTCGCTGAGGTCGCCGAGGAACACGTCGGCGGCGCCGAGCTCGGCGGCGGCGGCCTCGGTCCGGGCCGGGTTGCGCCCCACGATGCCCACGTGCGCCCCCTTCGCCACCAGGGCGGCGGCCGCCGCCTTGCCGATGCCCGAGGTCGCTCCCGTGATGAGCACGCGCTTGCCTCGCATGCGCCGAACCTACGACGGGTCAAGCGCCGCCGCGAAGGAGGTCGAGGCCGCGTTGGAGGAACTCGGCGCCGGCGCCGGCGGGGTCGGCGGCGACGAGGAGGTCGGCCCGGTCGAGGCGGGCGCCGAAGGGGGCGTTCCAGTAGTTCAGGTCGCCGGGGCGGTCGGCCGACCACGGGCCGACGTAGAGGTAGGGCTCTGGGTGCGCCTCGTCACCGGGTGAGGCGCCGAGGTTGCAGCGGTCGGCGCCGCCGGGGACGACGCCGACCGAGCAGCCGGCGTCGAAGTGCTCGGGCCACAGCTGGATCGTCGAGGGATCGGACGCGCCGGCGCAGACGGCATCGAGGGCCCGCCAGCCGAGGTCGAACCAGTCGGCCACCTCCGTCGCCGCGGCGGGGTCGAGCGCCAGGGGCTCGTCCGCTGCTCCCAGCTCCGGGGTGTCGTCGCCGACCGACAGCTCGGTCGTCAGGTCGACGGCCACGAGCTCGGCCAGCGCGCCGAGCGTCGCCCCGTCGAGGTCGACGTAGGCGACCGTGTCGCCGCCGACCTCGTGCACCACCGACGCGCCCGCGACCCGCACCACCTCGATGGCGTCGTCGGCGCCGAACGCCGGCGTCCCGAAGCCGCCCGGCGTCGCCCGCAGACCGAAGCGGCCGGTGGTGCCGTGGCGCTTGCGGGCCAAGACGTGGACGGCCAGCCGCTGGAGGGCGAGCCTCGTGTCGGCGAGGGTCGGGGGGCTGGCGGCGGCGGGCACGGCTGGTGCGTAGCACGGCACGATGCAGCGATGCCGACGCCGCCGTCGCCGCCTTCCTCGGCTCGCACGCCGCCGACGACGTGTGCCGCTTCGTCACCAGCGGGCGCCGCAGCGGCCAGCCCCATGACATCGAGATCTGGTTCGGGGTCCTCGACGGCCGGGTCGTGCTCGTCGCCGGCAACGGGCCGTCGTCGGACTGGTACCGCAACCTCGTGGCCGATCCTGCGGTGCGGGTGCGCATCGCCGACCGCTGGCTCCTCGGCCGCGCCCACCCGGCCTCCGCCGGCGGCGAGCGCGCCGCCGCCGGCGAGGTCATGGGGGCCAAGTACGGCTGGTGGGGCGGCGACCCGTCGATCGGCCTCACGATCGACGACTGGACGTGGACCGTGCCGGCCGTCCTCGTCGATGACCTCGCCTTCGAGTGACGGCGCAGGCTCAGGACGTGCGCAACATCAACCGAGTCGTAGCGCCGACCGCCGGACGCGCTGGGGGTCTGGGGGCGGAGCCCCCAGGCGTCGGCCGCAGGGCGACGAAGTCGGCCGAGGACCGCAACGGCCGAGCGGAGCGAGGGCTACCCAACTCGCCGAAACGGAGCGAAGCGAGTGACGGCGAAAGGCTCAGGCGGAGCGAGGGCTACCCAACTCGCCGGAACGGAGCGAAGCGAGTGACGGCGAAGAACTCAGGCCTGGGCACCTCGCCGAGGTCAGCTGTGCCAGCGCCGACGCCGCCACGGCGGCCGCTCGATCGGCGGCGACGACCCGGACCTGAGAGCGCGGTCGTTTACCCTGGTGGGCGATGCCGAGCCGAGAGGAGCGCCTCGCCACCCGGCGCCGGGGCCGGCCACCGGGGCCGACGCGAGACCGCTCCGAACGGCGGGCTGAACTGCTCGACGCGGCGATCGCCGCCATACGGTCCCAAGGGGCCGATGCGTCCATGGTCGACATCGCCACCGAAGCCGGCATCACCAAGCCGATCCTCTACAGCCACTTCGGCGACAAGGCCGGCCTCGTCGCCGCCATGGCCGAGCGGGTCGTCGTCGACCTCAACACGCACCTCCTCGCCGCGTTGGGGTCGGGCACCACGCCCCGCAACCGCACCTTCGCCACCATCGGCGCCTTCGTCGACTTCGTCGAGCGCGAGCCCGAGCTCTACCGCTTCCTCGTGCGGGGCGTGGCCCAGCCGGGCACGAGCGTGCAGCCCGACCTCGTCGACCGCATCGGCAACCAGATCGCCATGGTCCTCGCCGCGGCCCTGCGCCAGGCGGGCAGCGACTCGGGGCCGGCCGAGCTGTGGGCCCACGCCATCATCGGCGCGGTGTTCTTCGGCGCCGAGCTGTGGCTGGTCCGGCCCGTGGTCACGCGTGAGCAGCTCGTCGAGGACCTGACCTGCCTCTTGTGGGACGGCCTCGGCAGCACCGGCGTGGCCGACGTCGACACCGACGCGGTGCAGGCCCAGATCGACGGGTTGCCGCTCCGCAGCTCCCAGCCCGCGCGCAGCTGAATCCCCCGCAGCCGACCGGGGCGCTCACGCGGCGATGCCCCGCCGGCGAGGGCGGGGCATCGACGTGGGCCCGGAAGGATTTGAACCTCCGTAGGCAATGCCGACTGGTTTACAGCCAGTTCCCTTTGGCCACTCGGGCACGGACCCTTGGTTGGAGCCGACGAGCATACTGAGTACTTCGCCGTCACTCGCTTCGCTCCGTTCCGGCGAGTTTCGTCGTCCTCGCGCCGCTCGGTCGTTGCGGTCCTCGGCCGACTTCGTCGCCCTGCGGCCGATGCCGGGGGGCACCGCCCCCAGACCCCCAGCGCCTCCGGCAGACGACGGGCGCGTCGCGACGCGGTTGCTCCGCCGCAGGTCCGCGCCGGTCCCGGGCCGGCAGACGTTCGGACGGTGCGGTCCTGGTTACTGTCACGCGATGCCCAGCTTCGATGTCGTCTCCGAAGTCGACATGCAGGAAGTCCGGAACGCGGTCGATCAGGCCCAACGCGAGCTCGCCACCCGCTTCGACTTCAAAGGCACCGGCGCGTCGATCGAGCTCGCCGAGGACGCCCTGACGATGGCTGCACCCACCGAGGACCGCCTCGCCGCCCTGCGCCAGGTGCTCGAGGAGAAGCTCGTCCGCCGCGACGTGTCGATGAAAGCGGTCGACTACCAGAAGGTCGAGGAGGCCTCCGGTGGCACCGTCCGACAGCGGGCGCTGATCGTGGCCGGCATCACGTCCGACAAGGCCCGCGAGGTCAACAAGGCCATCAAGGAGCTCGGGCTCAAGGGCGTCCAGTCCCAGACCCAGGGCGAACAGGTGCGGGTGACGGCCAAGAAGCGCGACGACCTCCAGGCGGTGATCCAGGGCCTCAAGGAGAAGGACCTCGGGATCCCGCTGCAGTTCACCAACCGCAGGGACTGACGCGCGCCCGGCTTAGGGAGTGGCCAGCTCCACGGCGGCGGTGGAGCCGGCGCGGCGGGCCTCGGAGGCCTGGCGCAGCGCGGGGTTCAGGAGCGGGCCGAGGATGCGGCGGGCCTCGTCGACCGAGCGCGACCACGCCAGGTCGACGGCGCGCTGGTCGGCGGCCCGGCGGTCCCAGTCGACGGTCTCGTTGAC
>JACDCH010000432.1 GCA_013694495.1 Acidimicrobiia bacterium
GCGGGGCGTCGCGCCCGGCCGTGGCCGAGCTGCTGCCGGCCATCACCGGCGAGCACGCCCCGCCGCCCGACGGCCCCGGTTACGACTGGGCCGCCGTGGCCGGCGCCTGCGAGCAGATGGCCGCCACGGTCCCGGTGATGCAGGAGGTGCGGGGCCGGGCCCCGGACGACCTCACCGCCATCGGCGAGCTGATCGACCTGTACGTGCCCGACCTCCAGGCGTTCACCACGGCGTGCACCGCGGCCGCCGCCACCGAGGACACCGAGGCCCTGCGGGCCGAGGTCGACCGCACCGCCCGCATCGCACAGGTCCTCGCCGAGGTGCAGCAGGCCATCGAGCAGCGCAGCGGCGGCTGACCCATCGTTCTTTGGCTCCAGCGTCGCAGCGGCTGAGACCGTGGTGCCGAAGAACGAGGGTTTGGGTCAGGGGGCGGTGGCCTCGAGGACGGCGGCGGCGCGGAGCATCGTGGCCTCGCCGAGGGTCGGGCCCATGAGCTGCACGCCAACGGGGAGCCCCTCGTCACCGGTGCCGAACGGGACCGACACCGAGGGCTGGCCGGCGAGGTTCGACGGGATCGTGCACACGTCGTTCATGTACATCTGCAGCGGGTCGGCCGTCTTGTCGCCGAGCTTGAAGGCCTCGCACGGCGACGTCGGCGACAGCAGCAGGTCGAACTGCTCGTACGCGGCGGCGAAGTCGCGCAGGATCAGCGTGCGGACCTTGAGCGCCTTGCCGTAGTAGGCGTCGTAGTAGCCGGCCGACAGCGCGTACGTGCCGAGCATGATCCGGCGCTTCACCTCGGCGCCGAAGCCCGCGGTGCGGGTGCGCTCGAACACGTCGCCCGCGGTGGGGCCGTCGACGCGGAGGCCGTAGCGGATGCCGTCGTAGCGGGCCAGGTTGCTCGACGCCTCGGCCGGGGCGATGAGGTAGTAGGCCGACAGCCCGAGGGTGGCGGCCGGCACGGACGCCTCGCCGACGATCGCGCCGGCGGCTTCGAGGGCAGCCGCGGCCTCGGCCACGCGCCCGGCCACGTCGGCGTCGATGCCCTCGTCGTTCAGCTCCCGCACGATTCCGATGCGAAGGCCCTCGACGCCACGGTCGAGCCCGTCGAGCAGCGCCGGCGCAGCCTGCGGGATCGACGTCGAGTCCATCGGGTCGTGACCGCCGATGACCTCGAGCACGAGGGCGGCGTCGGCCACCGTCGTGGTGAAGGGTCCGATCTGGTCGAGGCTCGAGGCGAAGGCCACGAGGCCGTAGCGCGACACCATGCCGTACGTGGGCTTGACGCCGACGACGCCGCACAGCGCGGCGGGCTGGCGGATCGACCCCCCGGTGTCCGAGCCGAGCGCCAGGGAGGCGAACCCGGCGGCGACCGCCACCGCCGACCCGCCGCTCGACCCGCCCGGCACCCGGCTGGGGTCGTGCGGGTTGCGGCTGGGGCCGAAGGCCGAGTTCTCGGTGGAGCTGCCCATGGCGAACTCGTCGAGGTTGGTCTTGCCGACGAAGACAGCGCCGGCCTCGCGCAGCCGGGTGACCACGGTGGCGTCGTAGGGCGGGCGCCAGTCGGCGAGGATCTTGGACGAGCACGTGGTGGGGATGCCGCGGGTGGCGAGGTTGTCCTTGAGCGCGATGGGGACGCCGGCGAGCGGGCCGGGGTCCTCCCCCGCCGCGACCCGACGGTCGACGTCCTCGGCGGCGGCGACCGCTTCGTCGGCCAGCACGAGGTTGAAGGCGTGGAGCTCCCCTTCGCGCGCCGAGACCCGGTCGAGGTGCTCGCGCACGACCTCGACGGCCGAGCGCTCCCCGCTGCGCACCGCGGCGGCGATCTCCTGGGCGGTCGTGGCGCTCACGGTTCCATCCCTGTGACGTGCAGGCGACCAAGGTGGACATGTTCGCCGCCTGATGGTCGCCGAAGGCGCTGGGGGTCTGGGGGCGGAGCCCCCAGGGATCGGCCGCAGGGCGACGAAGTCGTCCGAGGACCGCTGTCGTCCCGACGAAGTCGGGTCCCCGAAACTCGAGCGAACGGAGCGAAGCGAGTGAGGTCGAGGATCATCACGGCTCCTCGCCGAGGACGGGCGGGACCTTGAAGCGGTTCGACTCGACGGCCGGGGCCTGGGTCAGCACCTCGTCGCGGTCGAGGGTGGGGCCGACGACGTCGGCCCGGAGCACGTTGACCAGGTCGAACGGGTGCGACGTGGGCTCGATGCCCTCGACGTCGAGCGCCTCGACGTCCTCGGCGTGCTCGAGGATCCCGGCCAGCTGCCCGGTGAAGAGGTCGAGCTCCTCGTCGGTCAGCTCGAGGCGGGCCAGGCGGGCGACCTGGACGACCTCGTCGCGCGAGATGCGGGCGGTGGGGGGCTCCGTCACAGGGCCGGGATCGTAGGGCGACCCACCCGAGCGCCCCGAAACCCTTCGCTACACCCGGTCGGGTGGGGGCAGGGCGCGGAGGATCGGCTCGAGGGCCGCGGCGTAGTCGACGAGGCGCGCCGCCACCTCGAAGCCGAGCTCGGGCTGGCCGAGGTCGGGATCGATCCACGTCTCCGAGAGGCGGCGCCACGATGCCCGGCCGAGGAACGGGCCGGCCACGGCATCGGGCCCGAGCGCCTTGCGCCACTTCTTCTCCGCCGCCACCAGCCCGGCCAGCAGGCGCTCGTTCTCGCCGTCGTCGGCGTGCTCGGCGTGGAAGCCGACCTCGATGGCGACGGTGACGCCCTTCCCCACGTGCTTGCCGCCCAGCAGCTGCGCCTCGTAGTGGAACTTGGGCACGACCGGCTGCTGCCCGAACCACAGCTTCATGCCCCAGCGGTGACCGCCGGCCTTGAACGGCCCGAGGTCGTCCGGGACGATCGTGCGCACGACCTCGACGGCCCCCTCGAACGCCGACGGTCCCGCGGGCTTCGCCACGGTCAGGGGGTGGCGCTCAGCCGGCGAAGCACTTCGCCGCGAACTCGACGATGCGCTGCTCGATGAGGTCGGCGTCGTGGTCGAGGGTGGCGACGTGGTAGCTGCGCTCCAGGGTCACCCGCTCGACTGCGCCGCCGACCGCGGCCGCCAGGTGGTCGCTGTTGGACGCGGGCACGACGTGGTCCTGGGGCGAGGTGAGCAGCAGCACGGGGCAGGCGATCGAAGGCAGGTCCGGCTGCAGGGCCTCGACGGCGTCGAGGAGGCTGCGCAGGGGCCGCAGCGGCGACGCCTCGTAGGCCGACTCGACGGAGCCCTCGAGGGCGATGTCGGAGCCGATGCCCGGGAACGTCTCGGTGCCCTCGGCGATGGCGCCATCCACCAGCGCCCGCAGGTCGCCGGGCGGCTCGGCCAGCGCGTTGACCAGCGCGATGCCGGCCAGCTCGGGGTGGCGGGTGGCGAGCCAGGCGGTGAGCGTGCCGCCCATCGACAGTCCGGCGACGACGATTCGGCCACCCTCGCCGAGGCGGGCCTGCAGCGACTCGAGCGCGGCCTCGGCCGCGGCCGACCAGTCGGCCCACGTCGTGTCGAGCATGTCCTCGATGGCGGTGCCGTGGCCCGGCAGTCGCGGGCACTCGACGGCGTGGCCGGCGCCGGCCAGCGCCCGGGCGATGCCCTTCATGCTCTGCGGGTTGCCGGTGAAGCCGTGCAGCACGAGCGCGCCGTGGGGCCCGCCCTCGGCGCTGAACGGCTCGGCTCCCTCGATGATGGGTGCGGTCACGGGTACAGGCCTCCGGGGGTCAACGGCGGTAGGGGTCGTCGGTGGCCGGCTCGTCCCACCACTCGGCCGGGGCGGGCGACCACTCCGGATCGGGGTGGATGCAGTCGACCGGGCAGGGGTCGAGGCACTTGTCGCAACCCGAGCACAGCTCGGGGACGATCACGACGTCGATGCCGTGGTTGAAGATGGCGCCGAACTGGGGCGGGCAGTGCCGCAGGCAGGCGTCGCAGTTGATGCAGATCGACATGTCGATCATCAGGGGCGGGTTCTTCCACTTCGGGTTCCGCTCCCGGCTCGCCAGCCGCTCGTCCCTCGTTCCTGCTGCCCCCATCGGGCCCGAGGGTAGACGAGCCGCCCGGGCAGCATTGACCCGCGGGTCAAGCGAGGGCGACACTTCAGCGGTGCCCGATCCGGACCGCCGCCTGACGAACCAGGGCATCGAGCGCAAGCAGCAGCTGCTCGACGCGGCGGCCGCGCTGTTCGCCGAGCGGGGCTACGCCGAGACGCGCATCGTCGACATCTGCCGCGACGCCGGCGTGGCCAAGGGCCTCTTCTACTGGTACTTCGACACGAAGGAAGCGGTTTTCCGCGACCTCGCCACCGATCTGCGCCTCCGCCTCCGGCGGGAGCAGCAGCGGGCCATGGATCCGGGTCGGACGGCGCTCGTGCGCATCCGCCAGGCGTCGGAGGCCTCCGTGCGGTTCATGGCCGCCCACTCGAAGTCGTTCTCGCTGCTCGCCGTCGAGAACGTCGACCGCCAGTTCGTCGACGACATCCGGGCCGGAACCGAGGTCCACGCCGACGACACCGAGCGCCTCGTGCGGGAGGCGCACGCCGCCGGGCTGCTGCGCGACGAGGACCCGCGGCTGCTCGCCTACTCGGTGCTGTCGACGGTCGGTTGGTTCGCCCACTTCCACCGCACCGGCCGCCTCGACCTCGACGTCGACGAGCTCGCCGCCTTCGTCGGTCGCCACGTCGTGTGCTCCATCGCCGCCTCGGAGGAGATCGTCCGCGCTTCTCTCACGGCCACTGCGACAATCGGCTAGGTTCCGCGCCCTCACGTCGAACACACACGAAGGAGTGCAGCGTGCCCGACAAGTACCCGTTCCTGTCCACCGCCTGGCTGGAGGCGGCCAAGGGGATCCGCGACGGGGCCGACGCGTCGGCCGCCGCCACCCCGCACAAGGTCCGCATGAACCTGGTGATCACCGATGTGCCCGAGAACGTCGGCGCCGACGGTGACGTCCAGGCCAACATGGACACCTCGAGCGGCAGCCTCGAGATGGACCTCGGCCACCTCGAGGGCCCCGACCTCACCGTGACGGTCGACTACTCCACCGCCAAGGCGATCTTCGTCGAGGGCAACCCGCAGGCCGGGATGCAGGCCTTCATGGCCGGCAAGATCAAGGTGCAGGGCGACATGACGAAGCTCATGGCCATGCAGTCCGGCGCACCCGATCCGGCGGCGCAGGAGACGGCGAAGAAGATCGCCGAGATCACCGAGTAGCAGCGGCCAACGCCGTTCTGCCGGCCTCGGCCGGCTCGTTCCGGGCGCCCTGCGGGGCGCCCGTTGCGCGCCCGGGCGCCCGCGGCGTGCGCCGCACGAACGTGGCGAGGCCGAGGCCGATGACGGCCATGCCCCCGCCGACCAGGAACGCCTCGCCGTAAGAGCCGACCGCGCCGACCGACGACTCCCTGGCGGTCTGGACGGCGAGCAGCACCTGGGTGCCCATGGCGGTGCCCACCTGGCTCACCATCTGCTGGGTGGCGCCGGCCACGCCGAGGTCGTTCTCGTCGACCGAGTTGGCGATGGCCGCGGCGAGGGCGGGCGACGCGGTGCCCATGCCGAGGCCCGACAGCCCGAGGGCGAAGATGATGGGCAGGGTGCCGTCGCCGGGCGCGAGCGTGCTGAGGGCCACCATGGACGCCACGATCGACACCGCGCCGGTCACGCCGGCCACCCGCTCCCCGATCTTGAGCGTGAAGTAGCCGGCCACCGGTCCGGCGATCGCGAACACGAGCGGTCTGGGGATCGACAGCAGCGTCGTGCGGGTCTCGCCGAACCCGTACTCCTCCTGGAGGAGCAGGGGTGTGATGGCGAACGCGCCCATGTAGGCGAAGTTGGTGAAGAACTGCGTCGCGATCGGGAACGTGAAGTTGCGGCGTCGCAGGTAGTGAAGCGGCAGCAGGGGGTGGGCGACTCGCCGTTCGATGAGCACGAACGCGGTGATCAGCAGCGGCGTGACGACGAAGCCGGCGACGACGAGGGGCTGGGTCCAGCCGATCCGCGACCCGCGGTTGACCGCCAGCAGCAGGCTCACCGCCGCCGCGCCGAGCGTCACCGCCCCCCAGCCGTCGAAGCGGGCGGCTCGGGCCTCGGGCGACGGCCGCACGTTCGGCAGCACGGCTGCCGCCACCAGGAGCGTGGCGACCGTGAGCGGCACCTGGGCCACGAACAGCCAGCGCCACCCGAACGCCTCGACCACGGGGCCGCCCACGAGCGCGCCGACCACGGGGCCGCCGGCCCCGACCATCGCCCAGTAGCCCATCGCCTGCGCCCGCTTGGCGGGCGGGAACATGCGGTTGATGATGGCGAGCGATGCGGGGCCGGTGGCCGCCCCGGTGGCGGCGCCCAGCACCCGGAAGGCGATGAGCGCGCCGGCCGACCACGCCACCGCCGACAGCGCCGCGAAGATGCCGACGCCCACGAGGCTCAGGAGGTAGACGCCCCGCTGGCCCCGCAGGTCGGCGAGCTTGCCGGCGGCCGGCCCGAACACGGCGAAGGCCAGGATCGGCCCGGTCGTGACCCAGCTGACGGTGCTCGTGTCGGAGCTCAGGTCGGTGGCGATCCGCGGGATCGACACGGCGAGGATCGTGATCGTGCAGCCGACGGAGAAGAGCCCGAAGAGCACGGTGGCGAGGACGAGCCACGGGTAGCGCTCCGAGGCCTCGACCCGGGCCGTGATCTGGGCCCGCAGGAGGAGCGGCCACGGGAGCGTGTTGACCTCGTTGGCCCCCGGCGCATCCGACGAGAGCGACTCGACGTCGCGGCAGC
>JACDCH010000450.1 GCA_013694495.1 Acidimicrobiia bacterium
GCACGGGGGTGGCGTCGAAGCTCACGGACACCGCCGGCGCCTGGGCCGGCGCCGGCGGCGCGGCCACGACGACCAGGCCGGCGACCGCGAGGAAACGCGCGAGGAGGGGGATGCGGGGGACGCCGTGGCCTACCACGCCGCCGCGCCGCTCAGCCCGTCGGCCCGCTACCTTGCCGCGCTCGATGGACTTCGAGCTCCCCGCCGACGACGATCCCCGGCGCATCGCGGTGCGGGCCTGGCTCGAGGCCAACCCTCGACCGACCGGGCGCCAGCTGGCCGAGGCCGGCTACGTCGCCCCCCACTGGCCCGCGCCGTGGGGGCTCGACGCCGACGCCATCCATCAGGTGGTGATCGACGACGAGCTCAAGCGGGCCGGCGTCCGCCGCCCGAGCAACACGATCGGCATCGGCTGGGCGGGCCCGACGATCGTCCACGCCGGCACGCAGGCGCAGAAGGAGCGCTACCTGTTCCCGCTGCTGGCGGCCGAGGAGATCTGGTGCCAGCTGTTCAGCGAGCCCGGCGCCGGGAGCGACCTGGCCAACCTCCGCACGCGGGCGGTGCGCGACGGCGACGAGTGGATCGTGAACGGACAGAAGATCTGGACGTCGCTGGCCCAGCACTCGCAGTTCGGGATCCTCATCGCCCGTACCGACGCCGACGTCGGCAAGCACCAGGGCGTCTCGTACTTCATCTGCCTGATGGACGCCCCCGGCATCGAGATCCGACCGATCGTCGAGATGACCGGCAGCCACACGTTCAACGAGGTGTTCTTCGCCGACGTGCGCATCCCGGCGGAGAACCTCGTGGGTGAGGTGAACGGCGGCTGGGCCCTGGCCAAGGTCACCCTCGGCAACGAGCGGGTGTCGCTGTCGTCGGGCGGCGTGCTGTGGGGCATGGGCCCGACGGCGTTCGACCTGCTCGACGAGGTCCGCGCCGCCGGCGGCTGCGACGACCCGCACCTGCGCCAGCGCCTGGCCGCGCTCCACATCGAGGCGACGCTCCTCGACCTGATCCGCCTGCGGACGGTGTCGGCCCGCATCAAGGGCGGCCAGCCCGGCCCCGAGGCGTCGATCCGCAAGATCCTGGCCGACGAGCACGGCCAGCGGACCACGCTCCTGGCCAAGGACCTCGCCGGCGCCGGCGCGATGCTCGGCAGCCAGGGGATGTGGCACTACGGGTTCCTGTTCTCGCCGGCCCTTACCGTGGGCGGCGGCACCGGCGAGGTGCAGCGCAACATCGTTGCCGAGCGCGTGCTCGGGCTGCCCCACGACATCGACGTCGAGGCAGGCCAGACCTGGGCCGAGGCCCAGACCGGCGGCCGGGCCGGCGCCTGAGCCCGGGACCGCTAGCGGGCGACCGGGGGCGCGGTGCCCGTGGTGGGCGGCTGGTCCTCGAGGCTGCAGGCGCCCGACGCGCCGGGGAGGCGGCCCCGGTTGCGGGCCACCCACGCGTAGGCGAAGGCGGCCAGCCACGATATGACGGGGAGGGTCAGGATTCGTCCGAGCACGCCCCAACGGCCGCCGATGCGGCGGAGGACGACGGCGACCGCCCGGTGGCCGCGGTGCCGCCGGCCGTGCTCGTCGACGAACCAGGCGGCGTCGGCCACGTCGGTGGCGCTGAGCCCGAGGGCGTCGAGGTCGAGGGACTGCGACGGCTCGACGCTGATCGTCGAGCCCGGCCGAAGGTGGCGGCGGACCCATTTCGCGCTCTTCGTGCAGATGCCGCAATCCCCGTCGAAGACCAGCACCGGGAGGTTGGGGGCGGCCACAGGGCCGAGATTAGGGTCGGCGCACCATGGCGACCGCCACCGAAGCCGACGTGTTCCGCCGCAAGGACAAGGTCGTGGCGGCCTCTGCGATGCCGGGCATCCCCGAGGGCACGCTGGGCCGGGTCACGATGGTCGCCGGGTTCGACTGGGTGCGCTACTGGGTCCGCTTCGACAACGGCGTCGTGCGCGGGTCGCTCCACCGCAAGAACCTGGCCCGCCAGTCCGAGTGGGAGGAGATCAAGGCCCGGCGCGAGCGCGGCGAGGTCGATGGTCCGGGCGCCGACGCCGGTCCCGAGGCGGGCGACGACGCCCCGGCGGCGGGGTCGAGCGAGGGCTACATGCGCAACGGGATCCTCGTGCCGCAGCTCCTGCTCGACCGCTCGAAGAAGCGCCGCGAGGTCCTGGGCGCCTGAGATGAAGTGGGCCCGGACCGCCCCGGCGAAGCCCCCCCGCCGGGCCCCGGAATCGAATCGAGACACAGGAAGGACCTGCGGCGCCATGACCGTCGACCACCAATCCGTCCGCAGGTCCTGAGATGAAGGGTTCCCGACCGCCCCGGGCGAAGCCCCTCGACGCGGGAACCCGGAATCGAATGGAGACACAGAAGGACCTGCGGCCCGAGAACCATTCGCTCGCCAAGCCGTCCGCAGGTCCTGACGGCCTCACCACCAACAACCAGGGGGGACGAGATGCAGCTCTCGATGCAGCTGTCGTACGCCGGCGGCTTCAAGGAGGCGGCCAACCAGGTCGCCGCGCTCGAGAAGGCCGGTCTCGACCTGGTGTGGGTCGCCGAGGCCTACGGCTTCGACGGCGTGAGCCTCATGGGCTACGTCGCGGCCAAGACCGAGCGCGTGCAGATCGGCGCCGGCATCCTCCCGCTCTACACCCGCACGCCCACGCTGCTGGCCATGACCGCGGCCGGCCTCGATGCGCTCTCCGACGGACGCTTCGTGCTCGGGCTCGGCGCCTCGGGCCCGCAGGTGATCGAGGGCTTCCACGGCGTGAAGTACGACAAGCCGTTGGCCCGCACCCGCGAGATCATCGAGATCTGCCGCAAGGTCTGGGCCCGCGAGGCCAAGCTCGAGCACGACGGTCCGCTCTACCCGCTGCCGCTGCCCGAGGGCGACGGCACCGGCCTCGGCAAGCCGCTCAAGATCATCGCCCACCCGGTGCGCCCGCGGATCCCGACCTACGTCGCCGCGCTGGGCGAGAAGAACGTGGCCCTCACTGCTGAGATCGCCGACGGGTGGCTGCCCCTGTTCTTCCTGCCGGAGAAGGCGAAGGAGGTCTTCGGCCCGTCGCTCGCCGCCGGCGAGGCCAAGCGGGCCGCCGACCTCGGCCCGCTCGACATCTGCGCCGGCGGCATCGCCTGCATCGGCGAGTTCGACGAGGTCCGCCCGATCCTCGACATGGCCGCCCGCCCGATGGCCGCGCTGTACATCGGCGGCATGGGCGCCAAGGGGCGCAACTTCTACAACGCCCTCGTGTGCCGCTACGGCTACGAGAAGGAGGCGGCCGAGATCCAGGACCTGTACCTGGCCGGCAAGAAGCAGGAGGCCGCTGCGCTCGTGCCCGACGAGCTGCTCGAGCTCACGAACCTGTGCGGTCCGGCCGGCTTCGTGCAGGAGCGCATCGCCGCGTTCAAGGAGGCCGGCGTGACCGTCCTCAACGTCACGCCGGTGGCACCCGACCCGATCGCCCTCACCGAGCAGCTCAAGGGCTGGGTGGCGTAGGCCGCTCCACCGCCCGCTGCCGCAGCCGCAACAGCGCGGCGGCGCCCGCCGCAGCCGCCACCGCGGCGGGACCGAGC
>JACDCH010000384.1 GCA_013694495.1 Acidimicrobiia bacterium
ACCATCGACTCCGACCTCGCCGCCAGCGTCGGGACCACCCACGCGCAGGGAGGCCGAGCCGCCCGCGTCGATCCTGCGGCGGGCCGACCAGGCGATGTACGAGGAGAGGCGGCGCCGCGTCGCCAGCGGCCGGTAGCAGGTCCTCGTTTCCGGGTTTCTCTCACTTCGGCCTGTTCCTTGCCGATACCACAGGCATGGTGACGACGCAGCGCACGAGGGCGGTGGTCCGGTACATCGAGGCCGGTTCGTCTGCGGAGTGCGTCCAGTGCCGCTCCGCTGTCCAGTTCCGGGCCCGCATCAGGGTCCAGCAGGTGATCTGCAACGTGTACGTCGACGGCAAGTGGGCCCGGGTCGAGCACTACCACCGCGACTGCTACGACGAGGCGGGCCACCCCCACGGCGCGCCCGACGAGTCACAGCCCCTCCGGCCCCGCACCCGGGCCGCGGTCGCCGCCGCGTAGGACGAGGGCCCCGGCGGCGCCGGGGCGCGCGCCGTCAGCCCAGCCGGGCCAGCACGACCGCAGCCATCGCCGCCGCATCGCCGTCGTCCGGCCGCAGCACCAGCTCGGGATCGACGGGCGCCTCGTAGGGATCGTCGACGCCGGTGAAGCCGGCGATCTCCCCCGCCCTCGCCTTGGCGTAGAGCCCCTTCGGGTCGCGCTGCTCGCACAGCTCGATCGGGGTGGCGACGTGCACCTCGACGAAGCGCAGCCCGGCGGCATCGTGCAGCGCCCGCACGAGGTCGCGATCGGCGCGGTAGGGCGAGATGAGCGGAACCAGCGCCACGACGCCGGCGTCGGCGAACAGCCGGGCCACGTGACCGACCCGGCGGACGTTCTCCTGCCGGTCGGCAGCGCTGAAGCCGAGGTCCCCGTTCAGGCCGTGGCGCACGTTGTCGCCGTCGAGCACGTAGGCGGGCCGAGCCGCGGCCAGCAGGAGCTGTTCGCACTCGACCGCCACGGTCGACTTGCCCGAGCCCGACAGCCCCGTGAACCAGACCGTCGCGCCGGCGGTCAGGCGCACCGACGCGGTCGGGTGCCAGGTGACGTTCGTGCTGCGCTCGGCCACCGCGGGCTACTGGCTGGGGCCGAGGATCATGCCCGCGCCCACCGTCGAGTGGGTGGCGTCGTCGACGAGGATGAAGCTGCCGGTGGTGCGGTTGCGGCGGTACTCGTCGAAGAACAACGGCTGCTGCGTGCGCAGGCGGACGCGGCCGATCTCGTTGAGCGAGAGCGCGCCGGCCGTGTCGTCGCGGTGCAGCGTGTTGATGTCGAGGCGGTACTGAAGATCGGCCACGAGCGCTTTGACCGACCGGGTCGTGTGCTTCACGGTGAGCCGGGTGCCGGCGCTGAGCGTGCTCGCCTCCGTGAGCCAGCAGACGGTGGCGTCGACGTCCTGGCCGGCGTGGGGGCGGTTGTGCGAGCGGCAGATGAGGTCACCCCGGCTCACGTCGATCTCGTCGGCCAGTCGGATCGTGACGGACATGGGGCTGAACGCCTCGGTGACCGGCACCCCGCCCGGGCCGTCGATGGCGGCGATCGTGGAGCCGAAGCCCGACGGCAGCACGACGACCTCGTCGCCGGGGCGGAAGACGCCGCCGGCGACGGTGCCGGCGTAGCCCCGGTAGTCGAGGTGGGTGCCCGACTGCGGCCGGATCACGTACTGGACCGGGAAGCGGGCGTCGATCAGGTTGCGGTCGCTCGCGATGTGCACCTCTTCGAGCTGGTGCAGCAGCGACGAGCCCTCGTACCACGGCGCGTTGGCGCTGCGGTGCACCACGTTGTCGCCGAGGAGCGCCGAGACCGGGACGAACGTGAGGTCGTGGACGTCGAGCTTCATGGCGAAGCTGCGGAACTCGGCCTTGATCTCCTCGAAGCGGTCCTGGTCCCAGTCGACGAGGTCCATCTTGTTGACGCACAGGATCAGGTGCGGGATGCCGAGCAGGCTCGACAGGAAGGCGTGCCGGCGCGACTGCTCGAGCACGCCCTTGCGGGCGTCGATGAGGATCAGGGCGAGGTCGGCCGTCGATGCGCCGGTGACCATGTTGCGCGTGTACTGGGTGTGGCCGGGAGTGTCGGCGATGATGAACTTGCGCTTCGGGGTGGCGAAGTAGCGGTAGGCGACGTCGATCGTGATGCCCTGCTCGCGCTCGGCCCGCAGGCCGTCGGTGAGCAGCGCCAGGTTCGTGTACTCGTCGCCCCGCTCACGGCTCGTGCGCTCGACCGCCTCGAGCTGGTCCTCGAAGATCGACTTCGTGTCGTACAGCAGGCGCCCGATGAGCGTCGACTTGCCGTCGTCGACGCTGCCCGCCGTCGCGAACCGCAGGAGCTCGCTCATGCCAAGCCCGCCGCCGGGACGGGCGCAGTGCCGAAACCCTCGAACACCGCCGAAGGCGCTGGGGTCTGGGGCGGAGCCCCAGGGATCGGCCGCACGACGACTGAGTCGCCCGAGGACCGCAACAGTCCGAGCGGAGCGAGGTCGAACAGCTCGAGCGAACGGAGCGAAGCGAGTGAGCTCGAAACCACTAGAAGTAGCCCTCCTTCTTGCGGTCTTCCATGCCTGCTTCGGAGATGCGGTCGTCGGCGCGGGTGGCGCCCCGTTCGGTGAGACGGGTGGCGGCGATCTCGGCGATCACGTCGTCGACGGTGGTGCAGGCCGACTCCACGCAGCCGGTGCAGGTGACGTCGCCGACGGTGCGGAACCGCACGGTGGTCTCGAAGGCCTCCTCGTCGGGCGCCATCGTCATGAGCGGGTGGACCGCCATGAGCATCCCGTCGCGGCGGAACACCGGGCGACGGTGGGCGAAGTAGATCGACGGTAGCTCGATCTGCTCCTCGGCGATGTACTGCCAGATGTCGAGCTCGGTCCAGTTGCTGAGCGGGAACACGCGGATGTGCTCACCGGGGCGGTGCCGGCCGTTGTAGAGGCTCCACAGCTCCGGGCGCTGGTTCTTCGGGTCCCACTGCCCGAACTCGTCGCGGAAGCTGAAGACCCGCTCCTTGGCCCGCGCCTTCTCCTCGTCGCGGCGAGCGCCGCCGAACACCGCGTCGAACCGGCCTTCGGTGATGGAGCGCAGCAGGGTGGTGGTCTGCAGGCGGTTGCGGCTGGCCCGCGGGCCGCTGTCCTCGACCGACCGGCCGGCGTCGATGTCGTCCTGCACCGAGCCGACGACGAGCCGGAGGCCTAGGCGCTCGACCGTCTCGTCGCGGAACGCCAGCACCTCGTCGAAGTTCTCGCCGGTGTCGACGTGCATGGCGGGGAACGGCAGGCGGGCCGGGAAGAACGCCTTCACGGCCAGGTGGAGCATGACGATCGAGTCCTTGCCGCCCGAGAAGAGGAGGACGGGACGCTCGAACTCGGCCGCCACCTCGCGAACGATGTGCACGCTCTCGGCTTCGAGGGTGCGGAGGTGCGAGAGCTCGTACGTCATGCTCATGAAGTTCCGCAGGCTAAAAGTTGACCGGACCACTCGACAATCCGAGACGAGAGATTCCTTGCCCCTCCGCCCAGCGCCCACCGACGACCACGCCCTGGCGCGTGACCTCGCCGTCCGCGCCGGCGAGCTGCTCGTCGCCCTGCGGAGCAAGGCCGGCAGCAGCGCCGGCGAGCGGTGGACGCTGCGCGACGACGGCGACATGGGGAGCCACCACTTCCTCGTCGACGAGCTCCGGGTGGCCCGGCCCGAGGACCGGGTGCTGTCGGAGGAGGGCGCCGAGGACCTGCGCCGCATCGGTGCCGGACGGGTGTGGATCGTCGACCCCCTCGACGGCACCCGGGAGTTCGGCGAGATCGACCGCACCGACTGGGCGGTGCACGTCGCCCTCGTGATCGACGACCACCTCGCCGTCGGCGCGGTGTCGCTGCCGGCCCAGGGGCTCGTGTTCTCGACGCTCGAACCGCCCGTGCTCCCGCCCCGCGACACGTCGGGCCCGCCCCGGATGGTGGTGAGCCGGTCCCGGCCCCACCCGGCCACGATCCTGGCGGCCGAGACCCTCGGGGCCGACCTCGTGCCCATGGGGTCGGCGGGGGCCAAGGCCATGGCCGTCGTGCGGGGCGACGTCGACGCCTACGCCCACGCCGGCGGCCAGTACGAGTGGGACTCCGCCGCCCCCGCGGCGGTGGCGATCGCGGCCGGTCTCCACGTCTCCGGCGTCGACGGCACCGAGCTCGAGTGGAACAAGGCCGACCCGTGGCAGCCCCACCTGCTGATCTGCCGGGAGGAGCTCGCCGCGCCCGTCGTGGCGGCGGTGCAGGCGGCCATCCGTCGGCAGCCCGGCGGCGGGCGCGCCTGACGATGCGCTGGACGGTCCACGGCGAGCGCTCCCTGTACGAGAGCGAGTGGATGCGCCTGGCGCTGGCCGACGTCGAGTTGCCCGACGGCACCCGCTTCGACCACCACGTGCTGCGCACCCCGCACCAGGCCGCCGGCGCGGTCGTGTACGAACCGAAGCGGGGCGTGCTCCTGCTGTGGCGCCACCGGTTCATCACCGACCGGTGGGGGTGGGAGATCCCCGCCGGCCGCATCGAGGACGGCGAGGCCGCGGTCGACGCGGCGAGCCGCGAGGTGCGGGAGGAGACGGGCTGGCGGCCGGGCCCGCTCGAACCCCTGTGCTCGTTCTACGTGGCCAGCGGCCTCTGCGACCACCACTTCTCGGCGTTCCTGGCGGCCGGCGCCGAGCATGAGGGCGACCCAGCCGACGCGTTCGAGTCGGACCGGATCGAGTGGGTCCCGCTCCTCGCGCTGCGGGTGGCCATGGCGGCCGGAGAGCTCACCGACGGTCCCGGCCTCACCGCCCTCGCCGTCGCCCTGGCCCTGGGCAAGCTGGGCTAGAGGTCCCGCTCGCAAGTCATGCCGGGTATTCAACGGCCCTGAACGCCGCTCGCTGCGTCCTCGGCCTTCACTGGGCGGGTCCCAGCCTGCTGCCTGCGTCCTTGCGAGCGACGCCCAGTGCTCGCCGAATACACCGACGAACCCACGAGCGGGACCGCTAGCCGTCATCCGGGTCGAGCGTCGGCGCCGAACACCCGATCATGAACCTCGGTGCGCCAGAGCTCCTCATCATCCTCGCCGTCATGCTCCTGCTCTTCGGCAGCCGCAAGCTCCCCGACCTGGCCCGCAGCCTCGGCTCGGCCAAGAAGGAGTTCGAGCAGGGCACCCGCGAGGCGAACGCCCCGAAGTCGGACTCCACCGCCGTCTGAGCCTCTTCGCCACCACTCGCTTCGCTCCGTTCCGGCGAATTGTGTAGCCCTCGCTGCGCTCGGTCGTTGCGGTCCTCGGCCGATGTCTGGGGGGGCTCCGCCCCCACACCCCAGCGCCTCCGGCGCTCGAAAGGCGCGCCGGCGCGACCCGGTTGTTCCTCCGCGAGTCCTGAACCTCTCCGCCCAGCCGAGAGGCCGGCCCCGCCCGTCAGCTCGGCTGGCGCGTGGGGGCCCGGGGCTCCCGCACAACTTCGATGCCCTTCGGGACATCGGTGACCTCGACGTCGGCGCCCTCCACGGACACCGAGATGCGCCCGCCCAGCAGCGGGATCTCGTCGATGCGCAGGCGCCCGATCCCCTCGGGCAGCACCGGCGCGACGTGGATCACGCCGGCCGGCACCCACGGATCGAAGCGCAGCACCGTCCGCAGGCCCAGCAGCACCGACGCCGACGCCCACGCCGACGGCGCGCAGGCATTCGGGAAGGCGACGGGGAAGTCGAGGTCGGCCCGGTCGAAGCCTGCGAACAGCTCCGGCAGGCGACCGTCGAAGGCGACGGCCGCGTCGAGCAGCCCGCCGAGAAGGCGCAGGGCCTCGTCGATGAACCCGTAGCGGGCCAGGCCGGCCGCCGCGATGGCGGTGTCGTGAGGCCAGACCGCGCCGTGGTGGTAGCCGAGCGGGCTGGCCCCGACGGTGGAGGCCGCCAGCGTGCGGATGCCCCAACCCGTGAACAGGTCGGCCGAAACCAGGTGCTTGGCCACCGACGCGGCGTCGTCTGCGTCGAGGATGCCGGTCCACAGGCACCACCCGAGGTGCGACCCGAGGGCGTCGAGGGGGCGGTTCTCGTGGTCGAGGGCGAGGGCCGGGTAGCCGCGATCGTCGAGCCAGAAGTCGCGCCGGAAACGCCGGCGCACGTCGTCGGCCCGAGCCCGCCAGCTCAGCGCTCCCGCCGCGTCGTCGGCCTCGCGGGCGAAGTGCGACCGGGCGACGAGCGCGGCGTAGTGCAGGGCCTGCACCTCGGCCGTGGCCAGCGGCGGCCGGCCGACGCGCCCGTCGGCGGCCCGCATACCGGCCGAGCTGTCGCGCCAGGCCTGGTGCAGGCGCCCCTTGTCGGTGGTCCGCTGGTACGACACCCAGCCGTGCGGGTCCCGGTCGCTGCGCTGCTCGAGCCACGAGAGCGCGGCATCGGCGTGGGGCAGCAGGCGCTCGACCAGCTCGGGGGCGAGACCCCAGCGCCGCACCTCGCCGAGGAGCATGACGAACAGGGGCGTGGTGTCGACCGCGCCGTAGTTGGGGCGGCCGCCGCCGAAGGCGAGTCGGCGCATGATGCGGCCCGGCTCCTCCTCCGTGCGGGGGTCGTCGGCCTCACCCTGGAAGCGGGCCAGGGTCTCGAGCACGCCGATGGCGAGGTCGGGGTCGACGAGGAGCGCCATCCACGCCGTGAGCAGCGCGTCGCGGCCGTGCAGGGCCATGGCCCAGGGCACGCCGCCGGCGACGACGGCCCGCTCGGGGACGACGGGGTCGAACACCCGCAGAGCGCCGAGGTCGTCGGCGCAGCGGGCGATGACGGTGGCCAGCCCGGGGTGGTCGGTGTGGACCTGCGGGAGGCCCCGGCGCCACGTGGCCAGGCGGTCGGCGGCCTCGGTGCGGGCGTGGTGGGGCTCGACGGCGGCCCCGTCGACCAGCGGCTCGACCTCGACCGCCAGCCGCCACGTACCGCCCCGCGGGACGATCGCCTCG
>JACDCH010000473.1 GCA_013694495.1 Acidimicrobiia bacterium
CGGCGGTGGCGCGCCACCAGCGCCTGCGGCCCCGACCCTGCCCGGCGGCGGCCGCTCGGCCCTCGACGTCGCCGCCCTGAACGTGGCCCGGTCGTCTCAGCCCCGCGGCCAGGGCGCCTGGCTCGACGTCTACGACAACGGCGGCCCGCTCGGGCGCTTCGTGGAGACCACGCCGGCCGAGCTCGAGGGCGCGTCGATCATCTGCCTGGCCGGGCCGGCCGGCGACACCGTGCTCTCGATCGTGCACCCGGGTCGGGGCAGCCGGGCCCGGGTCGACGGCCCGAACGGCCCCTATGGGTTCGTCTCCCGGGTCGGCCGGGTGCGGGCCAACCTCGAGCTCCACGGCCCGGGGCGGCGCCCCGAGGGCGAACCCCTCGCCACCCTCCGACCCCTCGACGACCACACCGGTTGGGCAGCCGCCACGCCGGACGGCGAGTCGATCGCCCGCCTGCGGGTCTGGGAGCTCGGCGCGCCGTCGCCCGCCGCCTATGGCGAGGCCCGCTACGAGCTCGTCATGGGACCGGCGGCCGGGCGCGACCTCCGCCCGCTGCTGCTGGCGCTGCCCGTGCTGGTCGACCGCGGCCTCACCCAGCCCGTCGCCCGCGGCGAATGACCGGCGCTCCGACCGGCGACGAGATCGAGGCCGTCGTCTTCGACTACGGCGGCGTCCTCAGCCTGGCCCCGTTCGACAGCCTGCTCGAGGTCGAGGTCGAGCTCGGTCTGCCGCCCGGCACGCTGCGCGACGACCTGCAGCACGGCGTCGCGCTGGCCGACGCCGAGCTGGGCACCCGCAGCGCCGCCGAGTGCTTCCTCGAGTGGCTCGCCGCAGTGCAGGCCGCCCACGGGATCACGATCGAGCCGGGCAGGTGTTCGCGGCCATGGCCGGGGGCACGCTCGCCAACGTCGACACCCTCGACCTCGTCGACCGACTCGCCGGTCGGTACCGGCTGGCCGTGCTGACCAACAACATCCGCGAGATCGCCGAGCACTGGCGCGAGCTGGTCGGCGTCGAGCGCTTCGAGTTGGTCATCGACTCGCACGAGATCGGCATCCGCAAGCCCGATCCGGCCATCTACGAGCTGCTGCTCGATCAGCTCGACCTGCGCCCGGCGCAGGTGGTGTTCGTCGACGACACGGTGCCGAACGTCGCGGCGGCGACGGAGGTCGGCATCTACGCGATCCACTTCACGTCGGCCGCGGCGCTCGAGGTCGAGCTCGTGCGGCTCGGGGTCGTGCTCACCCCGACGGCGTAGCCGGGTCGCCCCGGCGGGGGTGATCTCACCGCTTCGGATTAGCGCGTTCGGCCCAATTCGCGGCGACTCGGGCAAAACGGTGGCGAAACAGGTTTGAGAACCCGATGATTGTGCACGGCGCGCCGCACGGGTTGCGCTTGCCCGCTCGGTGAGCCACCGCGCCGGTCCGCCGAGCCACCGGAGCACGCAATGCCTCCCGCCTCCCCCCGAACCTCCTGGCGCGCCTACGGGCTCGCCTGCGTCGTCGCCGCCGTGCTGGGCGTCGTCGCCGCAGGAGCCGAGCCGCTCGAGCTGCCCGAGGTGCCCGCTTCTCCCGTCCGGGCCTCCGGGGCCAGCGCCCCGGTCGAGGTGGCCCTCGACCTCACGCGCTTCGGCAAGGACTCGGCGTACGGCCTCGCTCCCTTGGCCCCCGTCCTCACCGTCAGCGCCGACGTCGCCGCCGGCTCCCCGCCCGCCCTCGCTCCTCGGGGCGGGGGGATCCCCTCAGGGCGGGGCATGTGGATCTGGCTCCCGGAGCGCACCGAGGGCGGCGACGCTGCCGCCATCGTGGCCCGCGCCGTCGCCACCGGCTTGACCCACGTCTACGTGCGCACCGGCTCGAGCCGGCAGGGGTTCCAGGCGGCGGCCTTCCTCGAGTCGCTGCTGCCCGCGGCCCACGCCGCCGGGCTCCGCGTCTACGGCTGGGACTTCCCCTACCTCGACGACGTGCCGGCCGACGTCGCCCGGGCCATGACCGCCATCACGTACCGCACGGCCACCGGCCACCGCATCGACGGGTTCGTGCCCGACATCGAGACCGGCTCGGAGGGCACCCGGCTCACGGCCGAGACCGCGACCTGGTACTCGAACGCCCTGCGGACCGCCGCCGGTCCGGATTACCCGCTCATCGTGTGCGTCCCGGCGCCGACGCCGCGGCGCATCGAGTCGTTCCCCTACGCCGCCATCGTGCCCACCTACGACGCCGTGGCCCCGATGGTGTACTGGCTGAACCGCCAACCCGACACCGACGTGCTCGCCGCGCTGTCGTACCTGTCCCAGTTCGGCCGCCCGGTGCAGCCGGTCGGCCAGGCCTACGACGGCGGCCCCGAAGGGGGCCGGGCCGGGCCGCCGCCGCCCGACGAGATCCGGCGGTTCCTCGGCGCGGCCGAGGCCGGCGGCGCCACCGCCGTCTCGTTCTGGTCGTGGCAGCACGCCTCCCCGGAGATCTGGGCGACGTTGGCCGCCGCGCCCGAGTTCGTGGTGCCGGCCGACACCCCGCTCAGCGCACCGCAGATCGCCGCCGTGCAGACCCAGCTCGCCAGCCAGGGCTACGCCGCCCCGGTGAACGCGGTGTGGGACGCCGCCACCCAGGCGGCGCTCCGCGAGTTCCAGGTCGAGGCCGGACTCCTGCCCACGCCCGGGCTCGACGCGGCCACGCTCGCCGACCTCCTCGGGCCCTCCGCCCCCCGGATCGGCTGACGGCGACGCGGCTGGGCCGGCGGGTCAGCCGCCCCCGAACAGGACGGTGAGCTCGGCCGGCGCCACGGCCTCGAGCTGGTCGTAGGCGCACTCGGCCGGCGTCTTGTCGTCGCGCCAGCGGATGAAGCGGGCCACCCGGCGGAACCGGCCCGACTGCAGCTGGTCGTACTCGACCTCGACCACCCGCTCGGTGCGCACCGGCTCCCACGACAGGTCCTTCTTGGCGTTCCACCGGGACACCGCGCCAGGCATGCGCTGGGTCTCGTGCGCCTCCGATTCCACCCAGCTGCGCCACGGGTGGCCCTCGAGCGCGTCCTCGCGGAGCGGTGCGAGCAGCTCCACGAGCTCCTCACGGAAGGTGGCCTTGAACGACGCGCACACCCCCACGTGCTGGAGCTCTCCTGCGTCGTTGTGGAGGCCGATCAGGAGCGAGCCCACGCCCTTGCCGTCCTTGTGCCAGCGGAACCCGGCGACGACGCAGTCGGCCGTGCGGTGGTGCTTGACCTTCCAGAGCACGCGCTTGTCCTGCACGTACGGCAGCGACGGGTCCTTGGCCATCACGCCGTCGAAGCCGGCCCCCTCGAAGCGATCGAACCAGTCGGCCCCGACGGCGCGTTCGGTGCTGATCGGGGTCAGGTGCACGGGCGGGCGGGCGCCGGCGAGGGCGGCCTCGAGTGCCTGCCGGCGGACCGAGAACGGCTCGTCGAGCAACGAGCGGTCGCCGATGGCGAGGAGGTCGAAGGCGACGAAGCTCGACGGCGACTCGGCCGCCAGCTTGCGCACGCGTGACTCGGCGGGGTGGAGGCGGAGCTGGAGCCCGTCGAAGTCGAGCCCGTCGCCGGTGACCACGACGAGCTCGCCGTCGACGACGCACCGCTCAGGCAACGACGCCTTCAGCGGCTCGAGGATCTCGGGGAAGTAGCGGGTGAGCGGGCGATCGTTGCGGCTGCCGAGCTCGATCTCGTCGCCGTCGCGGAAGACGATGCAGCGAAAGCCGTCCCACTTCGGCTCCCACACGAGCCCGGGGACGTCGGGCACCAGGTCGAGGCGGTCGACGCTCTTCGAGAGCATCGGCTTGAGCGGGAACGGCACGGGGAGGTCCAAGGCGACGCGGAGCGTAGGCCGCTCCGACGGACCCGACTTGCGCAACCAAACGATTGCGTCATGGTGCGCCGTGCGCGCCCAGATCGCTGAGCAGCTGCGCGAGCGCACGGCGCGCTACGGCATCGACACCTGGACCGTGTTCGCCGAGCGCCCCGGTGTCACCGACCAGACGCTGCCGACCACGGGGCCCGTCATCGAGGCCCTGCGCGCCTGACGTCGACGGTGCGGCGTCAGCAGGTCGACGGGGGCGGCCTCCCC
>JACDCH010000514.1 GCA_013694495.1 Acidimicrobiia bacterium
ACGCCGCCCACGACGATCAGACCCACACCGACGGTGACGGCCGGCACGATCCTGCGTCCCGGGGCGGACCAGGCGCGAGCGCAGGACGACGGGCACGCGCCCGAGCGAGTCGACCCACCCGAAAGGCGTGTGCGCCGGCGCCGACCTTCGCATACCTTTTCGTCCGGTTCGCCGGCTCGCTCGGCGCCGGGGAGGGATGGCGAGGATGGCGCTCCTGGAGCTGCGCGGGGTGTCGAAGCGGTACCGGCAGGGGATCCACGACGTCGTGGCCCTCGATGGGGCCGACGTCGACGTCGACGCCGGGGAGTTCGTCGCGGTCGTGGGTCCATCGGGCTCGGGGAAGTCGACGCTGCTCCACCTCGCCGGCGGCCTGGACCAGCCCGACACCGGCACCGTCGCCCTCGCGGACCGCGACCTCGCGGCCATGTCGGTGGCGGACCGGGCCCGGCTGCGACGGCGGGAGATCGGGTTCGTCTTCCAGTTCTTCCACCTCATCCCCACCCTCACCGTGGCCGAGAACGTCGAGCTCCCGCTGCTGCTCGACCGCAACCGGGGCCGCGACGGCGTCGTCGCTGCGCTGCTCGGGCGACTCGGGATCGGCCACCGGGCGGCCCACCGGCCCGGTGAGCTCTCCGGTGGGGAGATGCAGCGGGCCGCCATCGCCCGGGCGCTGGTGGCCGGACCGTCGATCCTGCTGGCCGACGAACCCACCGGCAACCTCGACCGCGCCACCGGCGAGGTGATCCTCGACGTCCTGGCCGAGGCGGTCAGCGACGCCGGCTGCGCGCTCGTGGTCGTCACCCACGACGAACGGGCCGCGGCCCGGGCGGCGCGGGTGCTGCACCTCACCGACGGCCGCCTGGCCGAACGCCCCGCGCCCGAGCCCCGCCCCCGTCGCGCCCGGAGCTGATGGCGATGAAGGTCTTCTGGCTGCTCGCCGCTCGACGGTTGCGCCAGCAGCCGTTGCGGGCGGCGATCGCGGTCGTCGCGGTGGGCGCGGGTGTCAGCCTGGCCATTTCCATCGTCGTCGTCAGCGCGAGCATCGACCGCTCCGTCACCCGCTTCGGGCAGTCGCTCGCCGGGCCGGCGCCGCTCCGCGTCGTCGGGGCGACGACCCGGGGCGGCCTGGCGCTCGACGCGGTCACCGCCGCCGAGGGGGTGGCCGGGGTGGGCACCGTGGTCCCCATGGTGCAGGCGGTGACCCTCGTCGACGTACCGACCGGGCCCGGAGGGCTCGACACGATCCCGGTGCTTGCGGTCGGGGTCGACTGCCGGGCCGAGGCGCTCGTCGGGACCTTCGGCTGTGACCCGACGGCGCTGGCCGGCGCGGGCGACGTGCCGCTCGCGGTGGGCTCCGGTCTCGCGGCCCTCGGCCCGGGGGCGACGATGCGCTCGGACCTCGGTCGGATCCCCATCGAGGGGGTCGCGCCGCTGGCGGCCCTGGACGAGGTCAACGAGGGCCGGGTCGTGCTCTTCGCGCTCAGCGGGGCCAGCCACGTGTTCCTCCAGGACGGCCGGGTCGACGTCGCCTATGTGCTCCCCGAGGCCGGCGCCGACCTCGGCGCGGTGCGCGCCGGCCTCGAGGCCGCGGTGGGCGAGCACAACGGCGTCCTCGGCGCCCTCGACCCCCCGCCGGAGACGCAGGTGGTGCTCGTCTCGTTCCTGCCGTTGTTCGGCCTGCTGGGCCTCTTCGGGCTGGGCACGGCCGCAGTGCTCGTCCACAACACCGTCCGCCTCTCCCTCGAGGAGCGCCGCCGCCAGCTGGCGATCGCCGGGGCCCTCGGTGCGAGCGCGGGCACGATCGTCGGCGGCGCGGTGGCTGAGGCCGCCCTGCTCGGACTGGTGGGCGGCCTCGTCGGCACGCTCGGCGGGGTCGCCATCGCCGGCCCGATCATCGGCAGCCTGTCGGAGTTCACCGAGTCCGTGGCCGGGGTCGCCCTGCGGCGGGAGACGCCCGCGTCGGTCGTGGCCATCGGGTTGGTGCTCGGCGCGGTCGTCGGCGCCGCTGCTGCGGTCGGCCCCGGCCGCCGGGCCCTGCGGATCGATGTGGCGGCGGAGCTCTCCGGCCGAGGTGGGGTGGCCGAGGCCCGACCGGGGCGGGTGCGGCGCCGCTTGGCGGTGTGGGGTGCGATCGCGGTCGTCGCCGCCGTCGGCTGCTGGTCGAGCCAGCGCGGGGGTGGGATCGACGCGTGGCAGGCGGCTGTCGGGCCGATCTCGTTCCTCGTCGTCGCCATCGCGGCGCTGTTCCTGAACGCGGCGCTGGCGCCGCTCCTCCTCGAGGCCATCGCCCGGCTCGCGGCCCGGACGCGCCGGGCCCCGGTGCTTCTGGCCCTGGCGAACCTCGTGCGGGACCCCCGGCGGGCGGGCGTGATGGCGGTGGCGGTGGCCGCGCCGATGATCGTCGGCTTCGCCAGCGACGGCTTCGTGACGTCGGCCCGGCGGGGGATCGTCGAGTCGTTCGCCGACAGCGAGCCCGGCGTGTCGGTGTCGACCGTCGGCGTCAACGAGGGCGACGACGCCTTCCTGGGGCCGCCTGCCCTGGCCGCCCTCGCCGCCCTTCCCGGCGTGGCCGAGGTGCACCAGGGCGTCTTCGTCGCCGCCGGTCACACCATCGGCGATCTGATCGGCGTGTCGGCCTACCAGGGGGCCGATATCAGCGACGTCCGTACCCTCGAGGGTCCCGCCGACCAGCGTCGTTTCGAGGCCGGCGAGGTGCTGATCGGGCCGGGGCTCGCCCGTCGCAGCGGCGCCCGGGAGGGCGACACGGTGACGGTACCGACGCCCGCGGGGACGGTGACGCTGACGGTGCTCGCCGTGGTCGAGGACGGCGACTTCGGCGGTTTCAACGTCACGACCACCTACGACCGCCTCGTCGCGCTCTACGGCCCCCAGGCCCCTGCGTTCGTGGTCCTCTCACCCGCGGCGGGCGTGACGGAAGCCGAGCTGGCCGCCACCGTGCTGGCGGCGAAGGACGGCATAGACCCCCGGCTCGACGCCATCACCACCGACGAGCTCGTGGCCGACATCGTCGAGTCGATCGACTCCCAGATGCTGCCGTTCCGGGTCATGCAACAGGGCCTCACGTTCGTCGCCTTCGTCGCGGTGCTGTCCACCCTCCTGCTCGCCGGGCTGCAGCGCCGGCGCGAGCACGGCCTTCTCGCCGCCGTCGGCGCGACCCCGCCGGAGCTCGCCCGCGTCGTGCTGGCCGAGGCCGGGGCGGTCGGCCTCGTGGCGTCGCTGTCCTCGATCGTGTTCGGTCCGCTCGTGCTGTGGACGATGCTCCAGGTCATCCCGGTGCTGATCGGCGTCCGGAACCCGTTCCAGGCCGACTGGGCCGGCCTGGTGGTCACCGCCTTCACCGCCAGCGTGATCGCGCTGGCGGCGGCGTCGTGGCCGGCCTGGCGGGCCGGACGGGTCGACGTGCTCGACGCGCTCCGCTACGAGTAGGCGCCGCCGCTTTCGGCGTCGGCGGGGTTCAGCGGACGACTGACGGAGTCAGCCGTAGTTCTCTTCGCAGGTGGCCTGCTCGAGGGTGTCGACCCGACCGCCGCAGGACTCGGCGTAGGTCTCGCCGTCGGAGCCCACGGGCGTGACGTTCCAGAGGTCGTCGCAAGCGGCGAGGTCGCCCTCGAAGCAGGCGTCGGCGAGCTCGGCCTCCTCCGGGTCGTCGAGGTCCGGCGGCGGGGTGGGGTCGCCCAGTTCGCCGCGGGGCTCGTCGTCGATGGTGTCCGCGGTGGTGTCGGTGTCGTCGTCGCCGCCGCACTCGTCGGTCTCGAACTGCTCGAGGGCCTCGCTGGCCTCCTGGAACTCGGCGCCCCGCGCCTCGTCCAAGCTGGTGAAGACTTCGTTCAGCGCCGTCTCGACGTCGCCGCCGTTCTCCTCGACCTCGGCGAGCACCTCGACGAAGAGCAGCTGGAACACCTCGAGATCGTCGACGAGGTCGTCGGGCACGAGGTCGCGCAGGCCGTTGAAGTCGGCGATGAACTCGCGGAGCTCCTCGACCGTCTCGGGGTCCTCGCTGTCGCCCAGGCGCTCGATCTCCGCGCAGACCTCGCTCTGCTCGCCGCCGTCGTCGCTCTCCTCGGTGGTGGTGGTGTCCTCCGACTCCTCCTCCGTCGTGGTGGTGGTGTCGTTGTCCTCCTCCTCCTCCTCCGTGGTCGTGGTGGTGTCCCGGCTCGCCAGGGGCTCGTCGTCGCCGCAGGCGGCGAACGTGAGGGCGAGGAGGATTGAGGCGGGGAACGCGAGAAGCCGGCGCATGGGGCGACCACGGTAGTGGGAGACCTCAGGGGCGCTGCCAAACCGGGCATGTGCGAGACGCGGCCGCGCCAACGGTAGGTTCAGCCAACCCGCTGGGAGGGCCACGTGGAGCGAAGGATCTTCGGACTCGAGAACGAGTACGGCGTCACGTGCACCCTCCGGGGCCAGCGGCGCCTCAGCCCCGACGAGGTCGCCCGCTACTTGTTCCGCCGGGTGGTGTCCTGGGGCCGCTCGAGCAACGTGTTCCTGGCCAACGGCGCCCGCCTCTACCTCGACGTCGGCAGCCACCCGGAGTACGCCACGCCGGAGTGCGACTCGGTGGCCGAGCTGGTCGTACACGACAAGGCCGGCGAGCGCATCCTCGAGCAGCTCCTGGCGTCGGCCGAGCAGCGGCTGCGCGAGGAGGGGATCCGCGGCGTCATCTACCTCTTCAAGAACAACACCGACTCCGCCGGCAACAGCTACGGCTGCCACGAGAATTACCTCACCTCCCGGCGCGACGACTTCGGGCACTACGCCGAGGTGCTCATCCCGTTCCTCGTCTCCCGCCAGATCTACGCCGGCGCCGGCAAGGTCCTGCAGACGGCCAGAGGCGCCCAGTTCTGCATCGCCCAGCGGGCCGAGCACATCTGGGAGGGTGTGAGCTCGGCCACCACCCGGAGCCGGCCGATCATCAACACCCGCGACGAGCCCCACGCCGACGCCGAGAAGTACCGCCGGCTGCACGTGATCGTGGGCGACTCCAACATGAGCGAGTACACCACCTTCCTCAAGGTGGGCGCGACCGCCGTGCTGCTGCGGATGCTCGAGGATCCGTCGGTCGTGCTGCGCGACATGACCCTCGAGAACCCGATCCGGGCGATCCGCGACATCAGCCACGACCTCACGTGCACCAAGAAGGTGCGGCTGGCCAACGGCCGCGACGTGTCGGCGCTCGACATCCAGAACGAGTACCTGGGCCGGGCGCTGCGCTATGCCGAGCAGAAGGGCCTGCCACCGCAGGAGCAGAAGGCGCTCGACATGTGGGAGCACTGCGTCACCACGCTCGCCCGCGACCCGTTCGAGCTCGACACCGAGATCGACTGGGTGATCAAGCACCGGCTCATCGAGGCCTACCGCGACAAGCACGACCTCCCGCTGTCGCACCCGCGGGTCTCACTGCTCGACCTGCAGTACCACGACATCAACCGGGCCAGGGGGCTGTTCTACAAGCTCCAGGAGAGGGGGCTGGCCGAGCGCACCTGCACCGACGAGGAGATCGACGAAGCCGTCGAGACCCCGCCGCAGACCACCCGGGCCCGCCTGCGGGGCGAGTTCATCCGCAAGGCCAAGGAGCGCAAGCGCGACTACACCGTCGACTGGGTGCACCTGAAGCTCAACGACCAGGCCCAGCGCACGGTCCTGTGCAAGGACCCGTTCAAGAGCCGCGACGAGCGCGTCGAGCGGCTGATCGCCTCGCTCTGACGAGCGGCCCTACCCGGCGAAGAGGTGGTGGCGGATCGCCTCGACGTCGAAGCCGGTCCGGGCCAGCCGGGCGGTGATGTCCTCGTCGGAGCACTCGAGCGAGCGCAGGTACGTCACGTGCTCCTGGACGCCGGCGACCGCAGTGGCGTCACCCTCGGTGACGGGCGTCCATGACGCGCCGAGGTAGCTGCTGAGCCCGTCCCAGGCGTCCTCGAGCGCCCGGAGTCGCTCCTGCCAGGCGTGGAGGCCGGCCCCGATCGATGCCCGGGTGCTGAACAGCCAGATGAGGTGGTCGCGGAACGACGAGGGATCGGTGCTGCGGTGGGCGTCATCGGTGGAGAGGTCGGCGTCGGCGGCACAGGCCGCCAGGGCGGCGTCGGCCTGCTGGCAGTCGATGAAGCCGTCGATCGTCCACATGGTGTCGGCGCTGTGCCGCCGCTCGTCGTAGTCGTCGTCGTGCTGTTTGCAGCACCGGTCGAGGCCGTCGATCGGCTCGTCGCACGAGGAGCCGGCGCCGCAGAAGCACCCGTGGTGCACGTTGCCGTCCCACCAGGCGCGGAGCTCACCGACGATGCTGGCGTACTGCGCCTCGAACACACGTTGCAGCTCCTCGGCGAGACCCATCATCCGATGGAAGCACGCTGGCGCGTCGCCGCGCCGCGCCCCGAGGCATGCCGCGGGTGCACCAACCGGTGCCTGATCGGGCACGGGCGCGGGCCGGGCCCGGACCGACCCGTACCATCCCCGGCGTGGCGCCCGAGCGTTCCTCGCAGCGGTTGTCCCGCCTGCTGAACCTCGTCGCCGCGCTCACGGAGACCCACCTCCCGCTCACCGCCCGGCAGATCCGCGAGAAGGTCGATGGCGACTACGGCGACAACGACGCCAGCTTCCGCCGCCAGTTCGAGCGGGACAAGAAGGAGCTGCGCGAGCTCGGCATCGACATCGTGGTCGAGGAGGTCGTCGACGACGAAGGGCCCGAGGCCGGCTACCGCGTGCCCCGCAGCCAGTACGCCCTGCGCCTGCCCGACCTCGACGCCGACGAGGCCGCCGCCCTGCAGCTGGCCGCCTCGCTGGTCCGGCTGGACGGCACCCAGGGCGGCGCCGCGCTGTGGAAGCTCGGCGCCGACGGCTCCGGCGACAGCGACGTGGCCGGCATCGCCGCGGTGCCCGGCCACGAGCAGCTCGGAGCGCTGTTCACCGCAGTGGCAGCCCGCCGGCCGGTGCGCTTCGGCTACCGGGGGGCGACCCGCTCGGTCGACCCGTTCCGCCTCGATTTCGCCCGGGGCCGCTGGTACCTGCTGGCGCTCGACCACGACCGCGGCGCGCAACGCTGGTTCCGCCTCGACCGCATGGACGGCGCCCCCGTGCTCGGGCCGGCCGGGACGGCGTCGGTCCCGCCCGAGGGCGACAACCCCTCGGTGCCCGACCCGTGGGCGCTCGGCGACGCGGAGCTCGTACGGGCCCGGGTCGCCGTCGACGCCGCGCAGGCCCCGCTCGCCCGCGCCGTGCTGGGCGATGACGCGGTGGTGGAGGAGGCCCCGGACGGCGCGATCGTCGTCGAGCTCGACGTGAGCCACCGCGACGGCTTCCGCTCCTTCGTGCTCGGTTTCCTCGAGCACGCGGAGGTGCTCGAGCCGCCCGAGCTCCGGGCCGAGGTCGTGGGCTGGTTGACGGCCATGGCCGCCGGGGACGGGGCATGAGCGAGGCGCGCCGCTCCAGCGCGCCGGTGCGGATGCGCCGGGTCCTGTCGATGATCCCGTGGCTGGCCGCCAACGACGGGCCGACGGTCGACGCCGTGTGCGCCCGCTTCCGGATCAGCGAGGCGGAGCTGCGCAGCGACCTCGCTCTCCTGTCGACCTACGTGGGCGTGCCGCCGTACACGCCCGACCAGTTGTTCCACATCACCGTCGAGCGGGGCCGCGTGTTCGCCCGCCTGACGCCGACCTTCGACCGGCCCCTGCGCCTCACGCCCGAGGAGGGCATCGCCCTCGTCGTGGCCGGCCGCGCCTTGGGCGAGGTCGAGGGCGCCGATCCCGACGGGCCCCTGGCCCGGGCCCTCGTGAAGGTGGCGGCGGTGCTCGGGATCGATCCCGACGAGGCCACCGGGGAGGCGGGCGGGAGCGTCATCGACGTCGACCTCGGCACCGCTGCCGCCCCGACGCTGGCCCTGCTCCGCACGGCCCAGGAACGGGGCCGGCAGGTCGAGATCGACCACTACTCGCACGGCCGTGACGAACGGCAGCGGCGGGTCGTCGACCCGTGGGCGGTGGCCAACGAAGGCGGCGCCTGGTACCTCGTGGGATGGGACCACCTGCGGGCCGCCGAGCGCTCGTTCCGCATCGACCGCGTCCTCTCGGCCCGCATCCTCGAGGTCGACGCGTCGCCCGCCCCGGCCGGCCTCCGCCCCACGTTCGCGGCGGCCGACGCCGACCCCCGCGTGACCCTGCGCCTGTCGCCCGAGGCGCAGTGGGTCGTCGAGTCGTACCCCGTCGAAGGCACCCGCGACGCCGGCGACGGGCGCATCGACGTCACGATGGCGGTCAGCGGCCGCGCCTTCCTCGAACGCCTGCTCCTTCGGCTCGGCC
>JACDCH010000530.1 GCA_013694495.1 Acidimicrobiia bacterium
CCCCGACGTCGACCCCCAGCGCCCGCTCCCCCACGGCCGGCATCTTGACCCACCACCGCCGCAATCGGGGGCAGCAATCGACAGCATGAGTCGGTTGCTGCCCCCGATTCGGGAGTTCGGGGCGAGCTAGAAGCGGAGGAGGGCGCCGATGCGGCCGAGGACGTCGAGGTCGGCGTTGTCGACGCAGACCTCGACGCGGCAGCGGGTGGCGAGGGCGAGGTCGATGGCGTCGACCATGACGTCGTCGACCCGTTCCATCCGCTCGCCGGTGACCGGCGACGTCGGGCCGACGGCGGCCAGCGCGCCCGACGTCGGGCAGCGCCACCCCTCCTCCTCGTAGCCGTCCGACACGAGCAGCGTCTCGACCCGGCGCTCGTTGAGGGCGGCGAGGGTGGCGGCCAGCCCGACCACGCCCCGGCCGCCCGAGTGGGCGGCGTCGCGCAGCTTCTCGACCAGGTCGCCTTCGCGGCGGCGGTCGACGGCCCGCTCGATCTCGATGGCGTTGTCGCGGATCTCGACCAGCCCGGCCCCGACCGGCACGCCGGCCCGGCCGCAGAGCCGATCGCGCAGGTAGGGGTGCAGGAGCGCCTCCAGCTCGCCGGCGATGGCGTCGGGCGCGCCGATGGCGAGGTGGGAGAACGGTCGGTCCTGGAACACCCGCCACGCGAGGTCGGCGGCGTGACGTAGGTGGTGGTGGACCTCGGCCTCGGCCGCGCCCGCGAGGTCGCCGCGGTCGGCGTGACCGGCGTCGCCCTTGGGCAGCGGCTCGACGAGCTCGGTGCGGTCGGTGAGCTCACCCAGCGCGAACACCAGGAGGCGGGCCCGCTGGCGGTCGGCCAGCAGCACGGCGATGGGCTCGTGGTCCTGCAGGATCGACTCGAGCTGGCCGATGGCCGGCGCGCTGTTCACCACGAGCCGGTTGCGCACGGGGAACGGCAGCGCCGCCACCTCGAACAGGCCCTCGGCGGCGCACGAGAAGATCGCCAGACCCCGGGTGCGGCTGCGGTCGAAGCCGGCCCGCACCCAGTCCTCGATGCGGCGCAGATCGTCGCGCACGCTCGGGTCGTCGGCCATGCCGTTGAGGCGCTGGCGGCCGTCGCGCAGCACGGTGGTGAGCCGGCGTTCGACGTCGGCGTGCCTGGGAAGTCGTCGCCCGTCCACGTCGAGGTAGCAGGTGGTCACGGGGGCGAGCGCGGCGTTGAAGCCGGCAAGCCTCCGGACCGTGTCCTCCAACGCAGACGGCGTGGCGACGACGGGCATGGGCGCACCTCCAGTGGACGGCTTCGGTGCCTCCGGACCGTACCCCCCGCGGCCGGCGCCGCGCTTCAGGGGTGGAGCTCGACGGTCCGGTCGGCCAGATCGAGCCGGAGGATCCGCACCCGCTAGCCGACCCTGATGCGCTCGTAGCCACCCGGGTCGTCGTCGTCGCCACCCTCCCCTGGGCTCCGGCGGGGACCGCTGCGCATGGCCGCCTGGGCCGCGCCCCGCACCACGGAGCCGACGGTGTCGACCATCGCGGTCACGACCGCCGGGTCCTCCACGAGCCCCTCGGCCACGTCGAGCATCGCCCGCGCCGCCGCGATCATCTCTCTCGCCGCAGCCTGCAGGTGGGCGAGCCCCTCGGCGGCGCGACCGTCGGCGGCGCCGGACCCGCCCTCTACGCCCGTCGGTTCCATCACGCCGGATCTTCGCGCGCCGGGCCGAACCTGACCCTGAGCGTCCCCCCTTCGAGGGTGGCGTCGACCACCGGCCGGCGGCGGAGTGAGTCGGGGAGGACGACGGCGCGCCGGTACGGCCCGACCCGCACGAGCAGCTCGTCGCCGTGGCGGCCCAGGTCGAGCTCTTCGCGGTCGGCGAAGGGCAGCTGGAGGGTGAGGACGTGGCTCTTGCCCGACTTCGTGATCGCCAGCGGTTCGCCGGTGTGCCGGATGGCGGCGGGGTCGTCGTCGCCGTAGAGGTCGGCCGCGAAGCCGCGCAGGCGATCGAGGCCGACGAGCTCGTCGCCCGCCAGTTCGGCCTTGAGGACCGGGAGCGGCGCGAAGCCTTCCTCGATGGTGGTCAGGTGCTCGGCGTGCAGCGCCCGCCACCGGTCGAACCACGGATCGGTGATGCCCTCGGGCAGCAGGCGGTTGGCCACGACGCAGTCGACGCGGTAGCCGAAGAGGGAGAGGTAGGTGTAGGTCCGCCGGGCCTCGGCGATGACCATGCGCTCGGGGTTGATCACGAGGCGCACCGACGAGGTGTCTGGGTCGGTGAGGATCCCCTTCACGCCGTCGAGGCGGTCGAAGAACCCGCGGGTGGCGACGAACACGTCGTCGCCGGCGACGGGAAGGTTCGTGAGCCGGCTCAGCACCGGCGCCACCACCTTGTTGACCCGCCGGCCCAGCGGGAAGAGCCGCTCCATGTACCAGCTGAGGACGTCGGGCAGCGACAGCAAGCGGATCGTCTCCGCCGTCGGGGCGCAGTCGACGACGAGCACGTCCCACTCCCCGGACGTGGCGTGGAGCTTGATGTCGGCCAGGGCGAAGATCTCATCGAGCCCGGGCAGCACCGCCAGCTCCTCGGCCTCGACGCCGTCGAGGCCGGCCCACGCGAACACCTCCTGCAGCCACGACTGGATGTCGCCCCAGCTCTCCTCCATGCGCTCGGCCGCGTCGAGCTGCTGGCCCCACAGGAGGTCGGTGATGGGGGCGGGCTCGGTGCCCAGCTCGGTGTCGTAGGCGTCGGCCAGGGAGTGCGCCGGGTCGGTCGACACCACCAGCGTCCGGGCGCCCCGGTCGGCACAGGCGAGCGCCGTCGCCGCCGCGACCGTCGTCTTGCCGACGCCGCCCTTGCCCGTGAAGAGCAGGATCCTCACTTCGGGGCCGGCGCGACGTGGGCCTGTAGCTCCCGGAGGGCGTTGTGCATGATCTTGACCTCGGCCCGGTGTTTCACGAAGCCCGGCAGCGGGATCACGAGGTCGACGGCGAGCTCGTAGACGACCCGCGTCGAGGGCGGGTCGTCGCCGACCGGCGTGAGCGTGTAGGCGCCGTCGAGCTTGCGCATGATGTCGCCCCGCACGAGCACCCACGGCAGCGACAGGGGCGCGCCGGCGTGGTCGTAGCGGAGGGTGTAGCTCGTGCTGCGGCCCATGGCCGCGGCCCGGTAGCGGACGATGACCCCGCGGCCCTGCGAGTCGCGCTCGAGCACCTCGATCTGCTTCAGGTCGCGGGCCCACGTGGGGTAGCTCTCGAAGTCGACGAGCACCGACCACAGCTCCGACGGGCTCGCCGCGATCGTCGCCTCCTGCCTCGCCATCTCCGTCATCGGTGACGAGTCTGCACGACGCGGGAGGATGGTCCCGATGACCACCCACCCCGCCCGCCGCCTGTGGCCGTCGATCGAGACGATCCACGCCGTCACGTACTTCGCCCCGCAGTGCCGTGAGGCGGCGACGACCGTCGGCCTGAAGGGGTTCTGGATGGGCTACTTCGCGTTCCGGGCCGCCCCGCTGGGCCCGGTGCCGCCGGCCGTGGCGACCGCCACGTTCGCCGGCTTCCGGCCCTCGATGGTGGCGCGGGCGCTCCCGGACGCCTGGGCCCACGCGTCGGCGGCAGCCTGCATCGAGGCCCGCGCGGCCGCCGCCGAGGG
>JACDCH010000545.1 GCA_013694495.1 Acidimicrobiia bacterium
CCGGCGGGCCCCAGCGGAGCTCGGCCACCGCCCCCGCTGCGATCCCGGCCACGGCCCCGGCGAGGATGGCGAGCGAGCCGCCCCCGACCTCGGCCGCCAGCACCGCGGCGGCGCCACCCACGACCGCGGCCACCGCGCCCGACCGGCCCTTGATGGCGGGGATCAGCAGCGTGAGGAACACGAGGGGGACGGCGAAGTCGAGCGGGACGTCGTCGGGCACGGTCTGGCCCACAAAGATCCCGGCGATCGTCGACAGCTGCCACGACGTCCACAGCAGCAGCGCGCCCCCGAGGAAGAACGGGACGCGACGCTTCGGATCGTCGTGCGGGCCCCAGCGGGTGATCGAGGCGGCGTAGGCCTGGTCGGTGAGGAGGTAGGCGACGCCGAGGCGGGTGCGCAGCGACTCCCGGCTGAGGTACGGGGCCAGCGAGGCCGAGTAGAGCAGCAGGCGCAGGTTGATGGTCCACGCCGCGATGGCCGCCACCCACGCCGAGCCGCCGTCGCCGAGCACGTCGATGGCGGCCAGCTGCGACGTCCCGGCGAAGACGATCGTGGAGAACCCGACCGCGGCGAGGCCACCCAGGCCCTTCGCCACCGGCGACGCCCCGGCCACCAGCCCGAACGGCACGACCCCGACGAGCATCGGGGCCACGGCCACCACCCCGGCCCGGAACTCGGCGACGCGGACGCTCCGGGACGGCATCGGTCGATCCTGCCAGCACCGGCGCCCCGGGCCTGACGACTCTCCGACGGGTCGCCCGTCAGGCAGCCGTGCGCACCGCCAGGTAGACGGCCCGCACCGCCAGCGTCTGGCGCAGCTCGGCCGCGATCCGGTCGAAGAACTGCTCGCGGTACGCCTGGTCGGTGACCGCGTAGACGGCGACGTAGAAGCCGGTGAAGCCGGCCAGGAAGGCGGCCACCTTGAGCAGCGCGGGCGTCACGACGGCGCCCCGGCCGAGGAGCATGAACTCGAAGTAGGCCTCGGTGGCGCCCGGGTCGTTGACCCACCGGGCCGCCACATCGGGGCGGACCGACAGCACGCCGAACACCACGAAGAAGAGGCCGACCACGACCGACACGAGCACCAACTGGATGGCCTGGTTCACGAGGATGACGAGGTAGAGGTTGCCCCGCTGCCGCTTGCGCAGCGGCTCGTCGACGGGCGGGGCGTCGAAGCCGCCCACCTCCCCCTCCGCCGGCGTCCCCTCGCACAGCCGGCGGAGCTCGACGAGGTCGTCGAAGCCGCTGAGCCGGGCGGTCTCGGTCGGGACGCGGGCGAGGAGGAAGACGATCCCGAGGAGGGCGAACAACCCGGTGTTCACGGCCAGCAACGGCCAGGAGGTCGAGCCGGCGACCTCCCACACCTCGGGCGTGAGGAACAGGAACGTCACGAACACGAGCAGCAGCGGCAAGGCCCGCGCCAGCAGGCCGCCGACCTCGCCCAGCTGGTGGAAGACCCGGTTGCCGGCCCAGCGCACGAGCGGGATGACGCCGTAGCTGGTGACCACGTAGACGAGCCCGAGCAGGAGCAGGTTGACCAGCGCCACCTCGCCGGCCTGGGCCGGTTGGCCGAACACGGCGATCACGACGGGCGGCCCGAACACGAACGTGAGCACCTCGGGCCGGCCGACCCGGGCCGGCCGCGAGAACGCCGGCTCGTGGCGGATCCGGTTCACGCCCGCCCAGATGCCGATCAGCAGGGCGAGCCCGCCGACCACGGCGAGCGTGTTCTGCCACCACGTCCACTCGAGGCTCAGGGCGACCGTGCACTCGAGGAGGAACACGACGGTGAAGAACGGCAGGGCCCGGGTGAAGATGTCCTCGGCGGCCGAGTACTGCTCGATCAGGTGCGGCGTCCCCCGCCGGGTGAACCACTGCTCGATGGCGACGACGGTGCCGTCATGCGCCTCGCCGGCCTCGTCCACCCCGCCAGGGTGGCACGCTCAGGACCTGCTGACGGTTTGCGGGGCGACGGTGACTGGCCGCAGGTCCGCCGGAGGCGCTGGGGGGATGGGGGCGGAGCCCCCAGGCATCGGCCACTGGGCGACGAAGTCGGCCGAGGACCGCAACGACCGAGCGGAGCGAGGGCTACACGACTCGCCGGAACGGAGCGAAGCG
>JACDCH010000571.1 GCA_013694495.1 Acidimicrobiia bacterium
GCTGACGAGGTGGCGGCGCTGGAGCAGACGGCCCTCGACCGCTACGGGGCGACGCCGATGGACCCCATGGCCGCGGCCCACGCCCTCGTGCGAGCCATGCCCCCCGACAGCCTCGTTGTCGACGAGGCCATCACCACCGGCGTGTACGTGCGCGGCTTCCACCACCGCGCCGTCGAGGACGGCTACTTCTTCTGCAAGGGCGGTGGGCTGGGGTGGGGCATGCCCGCCGCGTGCGGTGTCGCCCTGGCTCGCGGCGGCGACCCGGTGCTGTGCGTCGTCGGCGACGGCTCGGCCCTGTACTCGCCCCAGGCGCTGTGGACGGCGGCCCGCGAGGAGTTGAACGTCGTCTTCGCCGTCGTCGACAACGGTCAGTACCGGATCCTCAAGGACTACCTGCGGGGCATGGGCGGGGTGTCCGCCACCAGCGGGCACTTCGTCGGCATGGACCTCGAGCCCCGCGTCGACTTCGTGGGCCTCGCCCGCTCGCTGGGCGTGCCCGCCACCGCCGTCGAGTCGACGCACGACATCGCCGACGTCGTGGCCGGCGCCCTGGCCATACCCGGGCCGCACCTCCTCCACGTCCCGATCACCGCGCCCTGACCCCGTTGGCCCCCTCGATCCGCCTACGCGGTGTCGCCCTCGAGCGCGACGGCCGGCGCGTCCTCGACGCCATCGACTGGCAGGTCGAGCCGGACGAGCGCTGGGTCGTGCTGGGCGCCAACGGCAGCGGCAAGACGTCGCTGGCCCGCATTGCCTCGCTCTGGCTCCACCCGTCGGCTGGCGAGGTCGAGGTGCTCGGCGAGCGGCTCGGCCGCGTCGACGTCCGCCGCCACCGCGTGCGGATCGCGCTGGTCAGCGCGGCGATGGCCGACCAGCTCCGTCCCGCCCTCGCCGCGGCAGACATCGTCATGACCGCCAAGTACGCCGCCCTCGAGCCCTGGTGGCACCGCTACGACGACGCCGACCGGGCGGCAGCGGTCGCCGCCCTCGACCGGGTCGGCGCAGCCTGGCTCGCGAGCCGCACGTTCGGCACGCTCTCGTCGGGCGAGCGCCAACGGGTACTCCTGGCCCGGGCGCTGCACGGCGACGCCGGCCTGCTGCTCCTCGACGAACCGATGGCCGGTCTCGACCTGGGAGCTCGTGAGGACCTCGTCGCCCGCCTCGGCGCCCTGGCCCTCGATCCCGCCGCGCCGCCGTTGGTGCTCGTCACCCACCACGTCGACGAGATCCCCGCCGGCTTCACCCACGGGCTCCTCCTGCGCAACGGCCGCATCACCGCCGCCGGCCCGCTCGACGACGTGCTCACCGCTGACGCCCTGTCGACGACCTTCGGCCTCGACCTCGTCCTCGAACGCCGCCACGGCCGCTGGTGGTCCGTCGCCCGCCCCTGACCCGCCGGGGCCGATGCAACCTGCGGCGATGGGCGCCGGTCGTTGCATCACCCCCGCCGCCTGCATCGGGCGCCACCACCGCCCGCCGCCCGCCGGCTGCCTTGACCTCTACCTCGAAACCTGGCGTTTTCAGCGGTCGTCGAGAAGGGCCAGGAGGCGGGGGCGGCTGTGCTCGATGGCGTCGCCCAGCAGGCGCTCCAGCACGGGGCCCCACAGCCCGCCGCCGTAGTGGAGGCGCATCGTGAGCCGGCTGGCGCCGTCGCCGTTCGGCCCGACCTCGGCCCGCAGCACCCAGGGCGAGTGCTGGCGGCCGTCGCCCTCGGCCCGTTCGAACACCACCAGCCGGTCGGGCTCGCGCTCGGTGCGCGCCATCCGCAGCCGCTTCGACCGGGCGAACGGGCCGAGGCGGCCGCGCAGGTCGACCAGCCACGCGCCGTCGGCGACGGGGTCGGCCCGGGGCACGATGTCGAGCCAGCGGGGGTAGGTGCCGAGGTCGTCGACGACCGCGAAGACCGCCGCCGCGGGATGCGGGGCCTCGAGGTGGGCGACGACGTCCATCGCCCCCGTTCTAGTGCTGCGCTCAGGACCTGCGGACAGTTGGCGGCGGGCGGCTCGTCGCGCAGGTCCTTTGCTGCGCCTCCATTCGATTCCTTATCCTCGAAGAACTCAGGACCTGCGGACCGTCGGCGGCGGTGGCTCGTGGCGCAGGTCCTTGCTGCGTCTCCATTCGATTCCGGGACCCGGCGAGGGGGCTTCGCCGGGGCGGTCCGGACCCCTTCATCTCAGAGCCGGACGGGCTCGGGCTGCTGCTGCTGCTCGCCGGCGACGAGGATCGGATAGGGGTTGACCGCGTCGCCGCCGAACGGGTGCACCTCGAAGTGCAGGTGGGGCGAGCCCCCTCGGGCGTTGCCGGTGTCGCCGACGTACCCGACCACCGTGGCCGCCTCGACGACGAGGCCCTCGCGGATGCCGGCGGCGTAGCCGGTGAGGTGGGCGTAGTAGTAGGACGTGCCGCTCTCGCCCTTGAGCCAGAGCGTGATGCCGCCCAGGACCCCGTTGCCCATCCGCGTGATGACCCCGCGCTCGGTGGCCAGCAGCTCGGTGCCGGCCGGAGCGAAGATGTCCGTGCCCTCGTGCCAGTGCTGGTACGCGGTGCCGGTCATGCGCGGGAAGCCGAACGAGTCGATGTAGTTGGCGTCGCCGGCCACCGGGAAAGTGAAGCCGTGGATCACGATGCTGCCGCCGGCCAGCGCGATCGAGAGCTCGCGGCTCACGACCTCGAGCATGGTCTGGGCGTCGAGCACCTCTTGGCCGGCGGTGACGAGCCGGCCGCTCACGTCGGCCAGCTCAGCGGCGGCCGCGGCCTGGCTCTCGTCGACGGCCGCCCGGGCCGCTTGGTAGGCGTCGAGGGCGCGGAGGTCGGCCTCGAGGACGACCTCCATGATCTCCTGGCGCGACGAGTACTCGCCGGCGTCGGTGGAGCTGAAGAGAGCGGTGGCCGCGCCGAGCCCACCCCGGATGTAGGCGTCGGCGGCCCGGTCCTCGAGCTCGACCTGGGCCGTCTCGAGCCGTTCGATGGCCGACCGCTCGGCCGCCGCGAGCTCGTTGATCTGGGCCCGCAGTCCGGCCTGGCGCAGGGTGAGGAGATCGCGGGTGGCGAGCGCGGCGTCGAGGGCGGCCTGCGCCTCACGGGCGTTGGTGCGGGCCTCGCGGGCGGTGACCCGCACGACGCGGCCGCGGTTCGTCGCGAAGGCGCCCTGGCCGCTGTAGTTGGGGTTCGGCCCGGTCGCGCCCAGCGGGTCGGTCGCGCGGGGCGGCACGGTGAACTCCACCTCCGGCACGAGCTCGGAGGGCGCGTCGGCGTTGGCGGCGGGATCCTCCGGCGGGGCGACGACGGTGCTCGACGTAGTCGTCTCGCTGGGCAGCGTCGAGGACGTCGTGGGCTCGCCCGACACGGTCGCCGGCGGCTCGGTGGCCGGCGATGCAGCGGTGGTGGGCGGCGCCGCGGTCGTGGGCGGGGCCGTGGTGGGCTCAGCCGCGGTGGTGGGCACGGCCGCCGTCGTCTCGGGAGCGGGCTCCTGGGCGCGCGCCGGCGCGGCCATGGCGAGCGCGACCGCCACCACCAACGCTCCATTCGGGCCCGAGACATGATCCCTACCTTGTCGGTCGGCGAGGCGGACGAGTGTAGTCCTCACCCGAGATCACCCGAAAGGGTCAGAAAGTTGTCGCGGCGCCCACGCGGCCGCGGTCGACGGCCAGGATGGCCGCGGCGGTGAGGACCAGCAGCACCACGCTCATCGCCGCCGCCTGGCCGAACGAAGCCGCGCCGGGCTGGCCCAGGAGCCGCTCGATAGCGACCGTGACGGTCGGCCGCTCGGCGCGGGCCAGGATGCTCGTCGCCCCGAACTCCCCCAGCGAGACGGCGAAGGCGAAGCCGGCGGCGGCGAGCACCGACCGCCGGGCGAGGGTGAGGTCGATGTCGCGGAACACCCGCCACGGAGGGGACCCCAGCACCGCGGCCGCCTGGCGCAGCCGCGGGTCGACTCCCCGCAGCGCCGGCACCACCGCCCGGACCACGAACGGCACGCCGACGAGCGCGTGGGCCAGCGGGACCAGCACAGCCGAGTCGCGCAGGTCGAGCGGCGGAGCGTCGAGCGCCACGAGGAACCCGAGGCCGATGGTGACGGCCGACGCGCCCAGCGGGAGCGCCAGCAGCGTGTCGGCGGTGCGCCCGAGACGGTCCTGGCGGGCGGCCACGGCGATGGCGGCGACGCCGCCGACCACGACCGCAATGGCCGCCGCTGCCGTCGCGTAGAGGATGGAGGTGCCGATCGCGTCCCAGGGGCTGACGAACAGCGTCGAGGCCCGCCCGCCGGGTTCGCCGAGGGCGCGGTACCAGGCCAGCCCGTAGCCGTCGCCGACCCGGAACGACCGCTCGGCGAGCACGGCGATCGGGGTGCCGAGGAAGAGCGCGGTCGAGACGAGCACGCCCGCGACCGCGGCCCGCTCGCCCCGTGACCGGGGTCGGTGGAGGGCGAGGCGCTCGGGCACCTGGCCGTGGGCGATCGCCCGCCGGTCGCGCAGCCGGGCCTCGACGGTGAGCAGCGTCGCCACGACCGCCAGCTGGAGCAGGGCCAGCGCGGCGGCCGCCGAGCGGTCCGTGCTGGTGGTGGTGACCCGGGCGATGGCCGTCTCCAGGGTCGCCTGGTCCTGGTCGCCGAGCAGCACGATCACGCCGTAGCTGGTGAAGCAGAAGAGGAACGTGAGCACCGCCGCCGAGGCGATGGCCGCCCGGAGGCGGGGCAGCGTGATCGTGGCCAGCACCCGCATCCGTCCGGCCCCGAGAGCACGGGCCGCCTCCTCGGCCCGCGGGTCGAGCTGGCCCCACTGGCTGCCGACCACCCGGGCGACGACCGCGTAGTTGAAGAAGGCGTGGGCGACGACGATCACCGTCAGCGTGTCGTCGAGGCGGGCGACACCGACGAGGGCGCCCCGCGGGCCGACGAGGGCGAGCATGGCCGCCGACACGACCACCGTCGGCAGCACGAAGGGCACCGTCACCGCAACCCGGTACGCGGCCTTGCCCCGGAAGTCGATGCGGCCGAGCACCCACGCGGCCGGCAGGGCCACGACCAGGGTGACGACAGTGGACGCCAGCGCCTGCACCAGCGTGAAGCGCAGCACCGATCGGGTGGCCGGCTCGACCAAGGTGTCGAGCGCGCCCCGCACGTCCCAGCCCCCTGCCCGGCTCCGCAGCCCGGTGGCGACGATGGCCACGACGGGCCAGGCGAACAGGCACCCCAGGAACGCGGCGGGCACGGCCAGCAGCGCCAGCCGCACGCGGACGCTCACCGCCCCGCCCCCACCCCCACGGCGCGGCGTGCGGTCATCGCAGGACGAGCTCGGTCCAGCGCTCGATCAGGTCGGCCCGCCGGGCGCCCAGCTCGAACGGGTCGACCTCGATGGCATCGGCCGGCTGCGCTGCGAAGCGGAACACGTCGGGTAGCGGGGTGCCGTCGCGCACCGGGAACACGAACATGTTGAGCGGCACGTCGGCCTGGAACGTCTCCGACAGCAGGAAGTCGACCAGCAGGTGGGCGGCGGCAGGGTGCGCCGCGCCGGCCAACACGCCGGCGTACTCGACCTGGCGGATGCAGGTGGCCTCGATGACGCCGGTGGGGGGCTCGTCGACGGGTGGATCGGCGAACAGCACCTCAACCGGCGGGCTCGACGCGTACGACACCACGAGCGGGCGGTCGCCCTCGCTCGTCGCGCCACCGGAGAACTGGCCGTAGTACGCGTCGGTCCAGTCGGCGGCGACGGCGACGCCGTTGGCCCGGAGTGCGGTCCAGTACGCCTCCCAGCCGTCGTCGCCCAGCTCCTCGACGGTGGCGGCCAGGAAGGCGAGGCCCGGCGACGAGGTGGCCGGGTCCTCCACCACGAGCAGGTCCCGGTAGGCGGGGTCGGCCAGCGCGGCCAGCGACGTCGGCAGCGGCGGCGCGCCCGGCGCCTCGAAGTAGGCCCGCTCGTAGTTGATGCAGACGTCGCCGCGGTCGATGGGCGTCACCCGGTGCTCGGGATCGATCTCGAGCTCGTCGGGGACGAGGTCGAGCGCCGGCGACAGGTACGGCTCGAAGAGGTCCTCGTCGAGGCCGAGCGTGAGGAACGTCGTGTCGATGCCGTAGAGCACATCGCCCTGCGGGTCGCCCCGGGTGAGGACGGCCTGGTTCACGAGCGACCCGGCGTCGTCGCCCCGCAGCACCTCGACCCGCACGCCGGTCTCCTCGGTGAACGCCTCGAACACGCCATCGCTGACGACGAAGGAGTCGTGGGTCAGCAGGCGGACGACGTCGTCGGTCGCGGTGGCACCGTTGCCGTTGCCGTTGCCGTCGTCGCTGTCGCCACACGCTGCCGCGCCGGCGAGCAGGGCGACGCACACGGCGTACCGGGACGCCCTCATCGGTCGCCCTCCGTCCCGCCGGGGAGGACGACGAGCGCCGTGCCGCCGGCCACCGAGATCGTCGCCGGTGGCTCGGTGATCAGGTTGCTGACGCCCCTCGTGGTCCCCGGCGGCAGGATGGCGTCGGTCAGGGGCCAGGCCAGCCCCGCCGTCGTCACCCCGAGCGCCGGACCACCGACGGGCACGATCGACACCGCCGCCCCGGCCGGCTGGTCGAGGCGCACCTCGTTGCCGCCGTGGACGACGTGAACGGTGGCCTCACCGAGGAAGGCGGTGATGCGCAGCGCTGCCCGGGCCGGGTCGGCGAGGGCGAGCAC
>JACDCH010000394.1 GCA_013694495.1 Acidimicrobiia bacterium
TCCGCGACGAGTTCTACGGCCTCGCCGCCGCCGCGGTGGAGGCCACCGGTCCCGACGACGCCCGCCCGCGCCTCGTCACCAGCGGGCTCGTCGACCCGGGACGGCTGCTGTGGGGGCGGCGGGCGGCCCGGCTGGGGGGCCGCACGTTCGCCGCCCCGGTGCTCGACGAGCGCCACCTCGACCTGAAGCTGGCGGCCTGGGTGCGGGGGCGGCAGGGCCGGCCCAAGGTGCTCGTCGCCACCCAGACCCGGGTCGTCGAGGCCGCCCCCGACGCCGCCGGAACGCACGTGCCGGTCACGCCCGTGATCGCCGTGCTGCCCCGCGACGAGGCCGACCTCTGGCGCGTCGCGGCCGCCCTCACCTCGCCAGCGGCGAGCGCGTGGGCCCTGCACCACTTCGGCGGCACCGCCCTGACCTCCGACGCCGTCAAGCTGTCGGCGGCCCAGGTGCTCGCCGTACCCGTGCCCGCCGACCGGGACGCCTGGGATGCCGCGGCCACCGTGCTGGCCGCCGGCGACGTCGACGAGTGCGCCTCGCTCCTGTCGGGCGCGGACAGCGCGCTGTTCGACTGGTGGCGGGGTCGCCGGCCCGCCGCACCTGACGGCCCCGCGCGCTAAGGGCTGGCCCGCGACCACCGCTCGCGGCCATCCTGCAGTGCGGTATGGGGGTCCACGACGACGCCGGCTTCCGACGGGTGCACGCGTCTGCGCTGCCCGTCACCGGTGCCTGGCGCCCCGGCGACCCGCCCGGGGCCCGGCGGTTCCTACGCCTCCCGGCCGACCGGCCGTTCGTGCTCGAGGGCGGCGGCCTCATCGAAGGCGGCGTCGACATCGCCTACGAGACGTGGGGCCGGCTGCGCCCGGACGCCTCGAACGCCGTGCTCGTGTGCCACGCCATCACCGGCGACAGCCACGTCGCCGGCCCCCTGCTCGACGGGCACAAGACCCCGGGCTGGTGGGCGCCGCTCGTCGGCCCTGGCCGCGCCCTCGACACCGACGACGTGTTCGTCGTCTGCGTCAACGTGCTCGGTGGGTGCCAGGGAACGACCGGCCCGGCCCACCCGCACCCGGCCGACGGCAAGCCGTGGGGGAGCCGGTTCCCCGTGGTGTCGATCCGCGACATGGTGCGGACCCAGGCCGCCGTGGCCGATCACCTGGGCGTGGCCCGCTGGCGCTCGGTCGTGGGCGGCTCGATGGGTGGGATGCAGGTGCTCGAGTGGGCGACGATGTACCCCGAGCGGGTCGGGTCGATCGTGCCCATCGCCACCTGCGCGGCCGCCACCGCCCAGCAGATCGGCTGGTGGTCGACGGGCCGGCGCATCATCCGCAACGACCCCGAGTGGCGGGGCGGCGACTACTACGACGCCGAACCGGGCGGCGGCCCCCACGAGGGTCTGGCCCTGGCCCGCATGGTGAGCCAGATCACGTTCCGCACCGACGACGTCTTCACCGACCGGTTCGGGCGCGCCGCGGTCGAGCCGCTCCAGGGCGGCTTCAGCCTGTGGCAGCGCTTCGAGGTCGAGCGCTACCTCGAGTACCACGGCGACAAGCTCACCCGGCGCTTCGACGCCAACAGCTACGTGCTCCTGTCGAAGGCCATGGACCTGCACGACATCGGTCGGGGCCGAGGCGGCGTGGAAGCCGCCGTGGCCCGCATGCAGGGGCCGGTGCTGGCCGTGGGCGTCTCGAGCGACTTCCTCTACCCGAGCTACCAGTCGCGGGAGGTCGTCGACCTCGCCATCGCCGCCGGCCTCCGGTCCGAGTACGCCGAGATCGACAGCGCCCACGGCCACGACGCGTTCCTGCTCGAGGTCGACCAGGTCGCCGAGATCCTCACGAAGTTCCTCTCGTCCCTGGAGGTCGACCCGTGACCGCGGATCCCCGCATCGACACGACGGCCGTCGGCTCCGGCCGCCGGAGCTCGGGCGACTCGCTCGCGCCGGTGCTCTGGCCGTCGACCACCTACGAGGTCGACTCCGTCGACGACCACCGCCGGATGACGGGCCAGCCCCGCACCGAGCGCTACTACTCCCGCTTCGGCAGCCCGACGGCCGGCGACTTCGCCGACGCGGTGGCCGAGCTCGAGGGCGCCGAGGCCGGCCTCGCCTTCTCGTCGGGCATGGCCGCGGTCACCGCCACCGTCCTCGGGCTGTGCCAGCAGGGGGATCACGTGGTCGTCACCCGACAGCTGTTCTCGGTCAGCACGGCGCTGTTCGCCCTGCACTGCCCGCGGTTCGGGATCGACGTCACGTTCGTCGACGGCACCGACGCCGAGGCCATCGCGGCGGCCGCCGCGACACGCCCCACGCAGCTCGTCTTCGTCGAGACACCGGCCAACCCGACGCTCTCGCTGGTCGACATCGAGGCCGTCGCCGCCATCAAGGGCCCGATCACGGTGGTCGACTCCACCTTCGCCACGCCGGTGGTGCAGCGGCCGCTGGAGCTCGGCATCGACCTCGTGCTCCACTCGGCCACGAAGGGGCTGGCCGGCCACAACGACGCGCTGCTCGGCGTCATCGCCGGCGAGCGGGACGTCGTCGACGCCGTGTGGGCCTGGAACTCGGTCATGGGCGGGACGGCGTCGCCGTTCGACGCCTGGAACGGCATCCGGGGCATCCGGACGATGCCGGTGCGGGTGCGCCAGCAGAGCGCCACCGCGTTGCACTTGGCGCAGTTCCTCGAGTCGCACCCTGCCGTGGAGTCGGTGTCGTACCCGTTCCTGCCGTCGCACCCGCAGCACGAGCTCGCCACCCGGCAGATGGCGACGGGCGGGGTCATGGTCACGTTCGTGCTCCGAGGCGGCGCGGCCGCCGGGCGCGCGTTCTGCGAGTCGGTGGCGCTCGCTCGCTTGGCCCTGTCGCTGGGCGGGCCGGAGTCGCTCGTGTCGCACCCGGCCACGATCGTCGGGCACCTGACGCCCGAGGAGCGTTCCGCGCTCGGCATCGCCGACGGGTTGATCCGCTACTCGGTCGGCCTCGAGCACGCCGACGACCTCGAGGCCGACCTGGCCCAGGCCCTCGACAAGGCAGCGGCGGCGGAGGGCGCGTCGTGAGGGCCGTCCTGCTCGACGTGTTCACCGACCGGCGCTTCACCGGGAACCAGCTCGCGGTCTTCCCCGACGGCGGGTCCGTGCCCGAGGGGCTGCGCCAGGACATCGCCCGAGAGATCGGTTTCAGCGAGACCGTCTTCGTCGACCCGCCGTCGCACCCGACGGCGGGCGATGCCCGGATCCGCATCTTCACGCCGGCGGTCGAGCTGCCGTTCGCCGGTCACCCGGTGCTGGGCACGGCCGTGGCCCTCGGTGTGGAGCGTTCGCTGCCCGGCGGCTCGGTGGTGACGCTCGAGTGCGGCGTCGGCCCCGTCCCCGTCGAGCTGTCGGCCGACGGCACGGGCGGCTGGATGCGCCAGCCGATCCCGACCCACGAGCCGGTCGGCGACGTCGACGGCCTGCTCGCCGCCCTCGGCCTGCCCGAGGCCGTCCTCGTGGCGCCCGTCGAGGTCTACGACAACGGGCCCCGCCACATCGTCGTGGCCGTGCAGGACCCGGCCATCGTCGCCGCCCTCGACGTCGACCACGGCCGCCTGCTCGCCGTGACCGGGCGGGACGACACGTCGGTCTGCGCCGCCACCGGGGGCGAGGGGTGGACGACCCGGGTGTTCGCGCCGGGCGCCGGCATCCCCGAGGACCCGGCCACCGGGTCGGCCGCGGGGCCGGTGGGCGTCCATCTGCTCCGCCACGGCCTCGTCGACCCCGGCCGCGAGATCGTGCTGTCGCAGGGCGTCGAGATGCTGCGGCCGTCGATCCTGCGGGTGCGGGTCGACGGCCTGCCCGACGCGATCGGGGGCGTGGGGGTGGGCGGCTCGGCGGTGATCGTCGGCGAGCTCACCTTCCGGCGCTGACGGGTGCGCCTGGCGCTCGCCTGCCTCACGTCACCCAAGGGCGACCTTGTCCGACTGAAGTGCAGCAACCGGACGCTTCGGTCCGGCTGGTGCACACCAGTTCCGTGCGTGACGACTGACGTGCAGGAACCGGACGCTTCGGTCCGGTTGCTGCACACCTGTTCGCACACTCAGGACTTGGTGAAGAAGGCCTCGATGGCGGCGAGGTTCTCGGGGCCGCCGGCGAGGGTGGCGAACTCGGCGTTCTCGCGCTCGATGGCCGCCGCCCAGCGGGCCCGGCGGTCGGCGTGCAGCAGTCGCGTTGTCGTGCGCAGGGCGATGGGCGGTTGCGCCGCGAGCTGGGCGGCGAGGGCCATGGCAACGGGGACGAGCTCGTCGGCGGGCACCACGCGCGAGCAGAGCCCGGCGGCCAGGGCTTCGGAGGCCGAGAGCCACCGGCCGGTGAGCACGAACTCCGCCGCCGCCTGGGGGCCCATCGCCTCGGCCAGCGTCACGCTCGACGCCGCCTCGCACGTCACCCCGAGGCCCACGAACGGCACGCGGAAGCGGGCCGCCTCCGAGGCAAGCACGATGTCGCACCAGGGCAGCAGCGTGGTGCCGAACCCCACGGCCAGGCCGTTGACGGCGGCGACGAGGGGCACGTCGAGGTCGGCCAGCGCCGCCATCACACCCCGGAAGCCGCGGCTGCCGTCGGCGTGGCGGGGGTCGGTCATCTCGGCGAGGTCCTGGCCGACCGTGAACCCCCGGCCCACGCCGGTGAGCACGATGCACCGGACGCCGTCGTCGGCGGCGGAGCGGAGGGCGTCGCGGGTTCCGTCCCACAGCTCGAGGGACATCGCGTTGAGGGCGTCGGGACGGTCCCACGTGACGAGGCGGACGCCGTCGGCGTCGTCGACCCGGATGGCGGCTGCGCTCACGAGCGGTGCTGTTCGCCGTCGGGGTCGTCTGGGCTGATCAGCCGGCTGTCGACGACGTCGATGGTGCCGTCGCCGTCGATGTCGGCTGCGGTGAGCTCGACGCCGGCGACGACCACGGGCTCGCTCTCGCCATCGGGGGAGACGGCGATCGTCTCCGTGACCCGCAGGGTCTCCATGCGGCCGTCGCCGTCGAGGTCGAGCAGCATCGTCTCCCGCTCGATGACCGCATCGACCACGCCGTCGCCATCGAGGTCGATGAGCGTGGTCTCGCTCGTGCCGCTACCGTCGATCTCGCCGTCGCCGTCGATGTCGACGTCGAAGTCCCGGCTGGTCGACACCGACTCGGGCTCGGCAGGTGCGGTGGGGGCGGGGTCATCGGGCACCGCACGACCGTACCGCCCGGCCCCCGGGCGCGAACGTGGGGCCGTGCCCGAGATGATCGAGGTGGAGATGTACCGCCGGCTGGCGGAGCAGGTGGTGGGGCGCACCGTCCGCCGGGTCGACGCGCCGGACGCCTGGTTCCTCAAGCGGGGCCTGGAGGCGCCCGAGCTCACCGCCACCCTCCTGGGCCGCACCGTCGTCGCCGCCCGGCGGCGGGGGAAGCTCCTGCTCCTCGACACGGACGGGGCGACGCTCGGGCTGCGCTTCGGAATGACCGGCCGGCTGCTGGTCGACGGCGGCATGGTCGTCGAGAAGCTGGTGTACGGCAGCACCCGGGAGGAGACGGCCTGGGACCGCTTCGCCCTCGGCTTCGACGGCGGCGGCGAGCTGCGCCTGCGCGACCCCCGGCGCCTCGGCGGCGTCGAGCTCGACCCCGACGAGGACCGCCTCGGGATCGACGCCGCCTCGCTCACCCGCGCCGAGCTCGCCGCCCTCCTCGGCAGCGCCGCACCGCTCAAGGCCCGGCTGATGGACCAGGCGCGCCTGGCCGGGCTCGGCAACCTGCTCACCGACGAGGCGCTGGGGCGGGCCGGGCTCGACCCCGCCCGCCCGGCGTCGTCGCTCGAGCCGGCCGAGGTCCGGCGCCTCCACCGCCATATCGCCGCCACCCTCGAG
>JACDCH010000605.1 GCA_013694495.1 Acidimicrobiia bacterium
AGGCGAGGCGGGCCGACGCGCGTACCGGGGTCGTCGGTGCCGCGCTTGCCGTCGCTGTAGTCGTTGGCGTAGTTGGTGCCGACCTGGAGGGCGAGGGCGACGAGCAACGCCAGCGCAGCCCGCCACCACACGAGCCCGCCGGGCCGCTCGCCCACCGCGCAGGCCGTGCCGACGAGCACCGGCACGACCGCCGCCGGCAGCGTGCGGGGCCGGGCCCCCTGGACCCAGACCTTCCACGGGGTCACGGCCGCCGCGGGAACTGGCTGAAGTCGGGCCGCTCCTTGGCCTTGTACGACTCGCGACCGTGCCGGGCCTCCTCGTGGCCGTAGAAGAGGAGGTTCGTGTCGTGGGCCAGCTGCTGGATGCCGGCGAAGCCGTCCTCCTCGGCGTGGAAGCTGGCCTTCATCAGCCGGAGGGCGAACGGCGACATGGCGAGCATCTCGCTGCACCACCGCACCGTCTCCTCCTCGAGCTCGGCGAGGGGCACGACCGTGTTGACCAACCCCATCCGCAGCGCCTCGTCGGCGCCGTACTGCCGGCACAGGAACCAGATCTCCTTGGCCTTCTTCGGACCGACGAGCCGGGCCAGCCCCGCAGCCCCGAAGCCGCCGTCGAAGCTGCCCACCCGGGGCCCGGTCTGGCCGAAGCGGGCGTTGTCGGCCGCGATCGTGAGGTCGCAGACGACGTGGAGCACGTGGCCGCCGCCGATCGCGTAGCCCGCCACCATGGCGACGATCGGCTTCGGCGTCCGCCGCATCTGGACCTGCAGGTCGGTCACGTGGAACCGGCCCACGCCGGCGCCGCCGAGGGCCTCGTCGGTGAGGTAGCCGGTGTCGCCCCGCACCTTCTGGTCGCCGCCGGAGCAGAACGCGTCGTCGCCCTCGCCGGTGAGGATCACCGCACCGACCCGGAGGTCCTCGCGGGCGTCGTCGAGGGCCTCGGCCAGCTGGATGAGCGTCTCGGGCCGGAAGGCGTTGCGCACCTCGGGCCGGGCGATGGTCAGCTTGGCGATGCGGGCGACGCCACCCCCGTCGCCGACGGGCACCTCTGCGTGCTCGTAGCGGATGTCGCTGTACTCCCCGGCCGGCTCCCACATGGCGCCCGGTCGGATGGTCGTCGGGATCGGCTCGGCGGCACTCATCGGTGCACCGCCACTCCCGCGACCGGTTCACCCTGCCGCCGCGAGCCGGGCACCGATGAGAGCCCGATGCTCCGCAGGCTCCGCATCGAGGGAGGTGACCAGTGACATGGTTCGCTCGCAAGCTCGCTCATCGAACAACGAGTCTTCCGCGGGCCGCCGGGCCGCCGCGAATCTCGACGCTCCGTACGCTTCCTCCCGTGACGCCTCGGCTCATCGCGGTGGAAGCTCGACCCGGGCCTGCGTTCCTCGACGCGCTGCGCCGGGCGTGGGGCGACGGCGACGCGGTGCTGCCCGTCGACCCTCGCCTGCCGGCGCCGGTGGCCCACGCCCTCCTCGACGAGCTCGGCGCCGGTGACCCGGTCGAGTCCGGCGACGCCCTCGTGGTGGCGACGAGCGGCACCACCGGCGACCCGAAGGGCGTCGTGCTGACCCACGAGGCGGTGACGGCGGCGGCGACGATCACGAGCGCGGCCATCGGCGTCGATCCTGAGCGCGACCGCTGGCTGTGCAAGCTGCCGCTCAGCCACATGGGCGGCCTCGGTGTGGTCACCCGCTGGCTGTGCACCGGCACGCCCGTCACGTTCGACACCGCCGACCCCGCCGCCACGCTCACCGCCGCAGTGCCGACCCAGCTCGAGCGGGAGGACCACAGCCGCTTCCGGGTGGTGCTCGTGGGCGGGTCGGCCGACTGGCGGGCGGAGCGCACGGCGAACGTGGTGCGCACCTACGGGTTGACCGAGACCGGCGGCGGGGTCGTGTACGACGGGTTCGCCCTCCCCGGTGTCGAGATGCGGATCGCGGCGGACGGCGAGGTGCTCCTCCGGTCGCCGTCGCTCCTGCGCTGCTACCGCGACGGCACCGACCCCAAGGACGCCGACGGCTGGCTCCCCACCGGCGACGACGGCGCGCTTGATGCGGGCAGCGGCCGGCTCACGGTGTTCGGCCGGCGGGGCGATCTGATCGTCACCGGCGGCGAGAAGGTGTGGCCCGAGCCGGTGGAACGCGTGCTCCGCGGTGTCGTCGGTGTGGCCGACGTGGCCGTCATCGGGCGGGCCGACCCCGAGTGGGGCCAGGCCGTCACGGCCGTCGTCGTCCCCGCCGACAGCAGCGCCCCGCCCGACCTCGTCGTCTTGCGCGCTGCGGTCCGAGCCGTGCTGCCGGCGTGGAGCGTGCCCAAGGCGCTCGAGCTGGTCGACGACCTCCCCCGCACGTCGATCGGCAAGCTCCGCCGCGCCGCCCTCTGACCCGCTCCCGCCGGCCCCTCGCGGAGCCCAGGGTTGCTGTGCGGAACGAGCGGGGTCAGGGGATCGGCGGGCCGATGAGGGCGTAGCCGCCGTCGAGGCCGCGGGGGACCTGGAACCGGTGCACCGCCGGGCCGCTCTGCTGGCCGAGGTCGACGGCCACCACGTCGACGCCGGCGCCGACGACCACGAAGCGGCCGTCGCCCGACCACACCGGCTCGGCCCGGGTCGCCAGACCGGTGGGCACCGTCACCAGGGCGGCACCGGACGGCGCTGCGATCACGAGCTCCACGGTGCCGTCGGCCGCCGGGCGCACGAGGGCGACGCCGCCGGACGCCCCGATGGCCGCCTCGGACGGCCCGTCCCGCCATGCGGAGCGATGGAGGGTGACCTCGTCGCCGGTGGCCAGGTCGACGAGCACAAGGGCGCACGGCGGACCCGAAGCCTCGCATCGCTCCTGCAGCAGCGAGTCGGGGCCCACGGCGACGACAGCACCCGGGGCCAACGGTTCGGGCCGGCCCGAGCGGCGCAGGATGGCCGCAGTGGTGCCGTCGCTCACCACCACGCCGACGGTCGACGCCCCGACCGGGTTCACCAACGGCTCGAGGTCGATCCGCACCACCTCCGAGCCGTCGTCGAGTCGGAGCAGCCGCATCGACCGCTGGCCGGATCCGATCACTCGGGGACCGGCCGTCCACGCTTCGACGCCGCCCGCGATCGGCCACACCGAGACGGCGGGCCCGAGGTCGACCGCCGTCGCCTCGTCGAGCGGGAACGGTCGCCACACCGCGGAGCGGCCGAGGGTGAAGAGGCCCTCGGGCGTCGATGCCACCGGCGCCCCGAACATGACCTCCGACAGCCCGCCCGTGTCGAGGTCGATGTCGAAGCCCGATGCGGGGACGCTCGGGTCGACGACGAGGTGCAGCCCGGTGGGCACGCCGAGCAGCGGGGCCCCGGTGATGGCCGCCGTCGTGCCCGTGGTGCC
>JACDCH010000612.1 GCA_013694495.1 Acidimicrobiia bacterium
CCACGGCCCGGGCCGCCCCGCCGGCGCCGAGCACGCAGAACCGCCGCCCGGCCGGCTCCGTGCCGGCCCGCCGCAAGGATGCGACGAAGCCTTCGCCGTCGGTGTTCGTCCCCCGCAGCCGGCCGTCGCCCAGCGGGACCACGCAGTTGACGGCACCGAGCGCGGCGGCGACGTCGGTGAGGTCGTCGACGAGCCCCGCCACCGCGTCCTTGTGCGGCGTCGTGACCGACAAGCCGCCCAGCCCGAGCGCCCGCATACCGTCGAGGGCGCGCGCCGCGTCGTCCGGTGCCACCTCGAAGGCGGCGTACGCCCAATCCAGCCCACACGCCGCGAACGCCGCGTTGTGGATCGCCGGCGACAACGAGTGGCGCACCGGCGAGCCGATCACGCCCGCGATCCGGGTCGTGGCGGTGGGCTCACCCACAGCCGAGGCCGGCCTCCTCGCACTCGGCCTTGGCGTCGAGGAACGCCGCGTTCGACTCGGTGAAGAAGTGGCCGCCTTCGACGACGCCCTCGTAGCCCGCGGGCACACGGACGTAGAAGATCCACGGCCCCTCCTCCGGGTTCAGTGCCGCCTCCAGCGCCGCCCGACCGGGCGCCGCGATCGGCGTCGGCGGCAGCCCCGCGATCCGGCGGGAGTTGTAGGGCGAGTCGCTCTCGAAGTCGATGTCGTCGCGGTCGCGCCCGGCCAGCACCGCTTCGTACCGGCTGGTGGCGTCGATGCCGAGCGGGATGCCCTGGTCGAGGCGGTTGTAGATGACCCGGGCGATCCTGTTCATCTCGCTCGTGATGCCGTACTCCTCCTGGATCAGCGACGCCACCGTCACGACCTCGTACGGCGTCAGCCCGACGGACGCTGCGGTCTCGGCCAGGCGGAGGCTGGTGGCCACCTCGTCGAACTGCGCGGCCATCCGCTGGAGGGCGACGCCTTCGTCCTGGCCCGCCTCCACCTGGTACGTGTCCGGGAAGAGGTAGCCCTCGAGGTTCGTGACGTCGGCGGGCATCGAGGTGGGGCGGATCGTGCCCGACGCGATGAGCTCCTGGATGCGGGCCGCGTCGTAGGCTTCGATGCCCCGCTCAGGATCGGTCATGGCCGCCGGGTACTCGGCGATGGTGAGGCCCTCGGGCACGGTGAACGTGGCGAAGTCGGGCGAATCCGGCCCTTCCCGGAGCACGCTCACCACGTCCCACGCCGACGAGCTGGCGGGCAGCACGTACTCACCGGCGAGGAAGTCGGCTTCGCCCTTCACCCGGAGGTAGTTCCGGAACCACGTGGCGCTCGAGATCACGCCCTCCTGCTCGAGGAGGTCGGCGATGGCGGCGTTGGACGAGCCGGTGGGGATCGAGAAGGCGATCGGCTCGCCGGGCTCGCCCGGCGGGTCGAGCTGGCGCTGCACGTACCAGAGGCCACCGCCGAAGGCGACGACCAGGAGGGCGGCGATGCACAACACCACGATGAGCACCCGCCGGCCCCGGCTGGCCGGCGGCCGGAGGTCCTCGTACTCGGCGTCGTCCTCGTCGTCCCACTCGTCGTCCCACGCCCCGTCGCCGCGCCCGCCGTCGACATCGGGATCGTCGTCCCAGGTGGCGTCTCCTCGGATGGGGGGGCGGGTCATGGCGGGGGCTCCTGGGCGGATGGTCGGCGTTCGCGTCAGCGGTTCGAGTCGAGCCACGACTGCAGCAGGACGGCGGCCGCCTGCTGGTCGACGACGGCAGCACGCCGGCGACCGTCGAGGCCGGCGGCGCGCAGCTGGTCGTGCGCGGTCACAGTGGTGAAGCGCTCATCATGGGTCACGACGGGCACCGGGAGCACGGCGGCGAGCTGCTCCACCTCCTCGAGCGTGGCCGCAGCCGCTGGTCCGATGCCGCCGTCGAGCGACAGCGGGAGACCGACCACCACGACGGCGGCCTCCTCCTCGGCCACCAGGGCGGCGATGGTGGCGTGGTCGCGGGTCCGGTCCCTCGACCGCATGACGGTGGTGCGGGGCGTGGCCAGCACGCCCCCGGCGTCGCTCACCGCCACGCCGATGCGGCGGGTCCCGAGGTCCAGCGCCAGGGCGCGGGTCACCCGACGCCGAGGGCGGCGCGGGCCAACCGCAGTGCCTCGTCGACGCCCGCAGGGTCCTTGCCGCCGGCGACGGCGAGGT
>JACDCH010000616.1 GCA_013694495.1 Acidimicrobiia bacterium
GCCCGACCCACGTGCGCTCGGGCTCGCCGACGAGCCACCAGCGGGTGGGCATCGGTCGGCCACCCTCGAGCAGCGGGTGGTTCCGGATCACGAGAGGCGAGCCGTCGGCATGGCGCACCACGACCTCGAAGGTCGCTTCGGGCGTGCGCCCCAGCAGCGCCGCGACCGCGGCGCGGTCGTCCTCGCTCGCCAGCACGCTCACGTCTGGGCGGCGTCGGGCGTGCCCAGCACCTCGACGAGGTTGCCCGCCGGATCGCGCAGGAAGAAGCGCTGATCGCTCTCCGCGCGCACGACGGCGCCCCGCTCCTCGGCTGCGGTCCGCACGGCCGCGATGTCGTCGACGAGGAAGGCGACGTGCTGGTCGGGGTGGGCGTCGCCGTGGCGCTCGGACAGGTGGAGCTCGGCACCACCGGCACCGAGCCAGGCGCCGACCCGGCCGGTGTCGGGCCGGTCGAGCGGGGCGAACCCGAAGACGTCCCGGTAGAACGCCGCCACCGCGCCGCTCGCCCCCGGCGGCGTGCAGAGGTTGACGTGGTGGACGGCGACGGCCATCAGCGGCGGCGCCGGAGGAGCACCCGCAGCAGCCAGGCCACGGCCACGATGGCGGCCGGGACGGCGATGCGCTTCGCCACCGGCGAGCCGGCGGCCGCCATCAGGTCCACGGGCTCGGGCTCGGGCGACGAGATGCGCCGCACCCCGCCCGGGGCACCGGCGGTCGCCACAGCAGGATCGGCCGGCTCCCCGTCGGCGGGCTCGGCCACTGCGACCGCGGTCGCGCCGGCAGCGCCGTCGGCTGTCGTGCCGCTGCCGTTGCCCTGGGCCGCCGAGGACGCTCCCCCCGACGCCGATGCAGGCGTCGTCGGCGCCGATCCCTCCGAGGGCGACGCCAGCACCTTCCCCTCGAGGCAGTCGACGAACTGGCCGAGCAGCTTCGACGACACGTCGGCCAGCACCCCCCGCCCGAACTGGGCGACCTTGCCCGTGATGGTGAGGTCGGTGACGACCGTGACGAGCGTGGCGTCGCCGTCGGCGGTGAGCGTGGCGGTGATGGTGGCGGCGGCACTGCCCTGGCCCCGCGTCTCGCGCCCCTCGGCGCGCAGCACGACCCTGGTGGGCGACACGCGCTCGACGAAGGTGGCCGCGCCCTTGTACTGCGCCGTGATGGGCCCGACCTTGACCTTGACGACGCCGCGGTACTCCTCGCCCTCGACCTCTTGGAGCTGCGCGCCCGGGAGGCAGGGGGCGATCAACTCGACGTCGGTGAGGACCGCGTAGGCCCGTTCGATCGGGGCGCCCACCCGGAACTCGTTCGTCAGCTCCATGTGCGGAGGTCCTCCAAGGTGTCGATGTCGGCGGCCGAACCCGGGCACGGTACCTCGGTCACGAGCGAAGGCTCCCCCCGCAGCAACGACCGAGCGCCCTCGTCCCCACTCGTCGGCAGGCGGGCCCACACCGCTCGCGCCAGCCGCACCGGGTTGCCCCGCTGCCCCGCGTAGGTGGCGACGGCGACAGGCGTCGACGTGGCCGCGGCCACCAGCCGCCAGGCCTCCGGGGTCACGAAGGGCTGATCGCCCAGACCGACGACGACCGCGCCGTGGCCGGCGGCGCCGGCCGCGGCCAGGGCCGCCTGCACCGACGAGGCGAGGCCTTCGGCCCACGCCGGGTTGTCGACCACGGTGACCTCGGCGCCGAACGCCGGAAGCTCGACGGCGCCCCGCACGACGATCACGTCGTCGAGCCCGGCCGCCGCCGCCGCCCCGACCGCGTGCTCGACGATGCACCGGCCGTCGACCAACGGCGCCAGCAGCTTGTGCGTCGGCCCCACGAACCGGGTGCCGCCCCCGGCCGCCAGCACGACAGCGGCCGTACCCGCGGCCACGGGTCGCTCAGCGACCGTTGGCCGGATGGGCCCGCACGGCCCGGTCGATGCCGGCGAGCTGGAGCTCGCGGCCTTCGCCGAAGCCGATGTCGCTGGCCGAGTCGGCGAGGTCGACGACCACGGCCGAGGCGAGCACCTCGCCCGGCGCCGCCGCCCCGCACAGCCGGCTGGCCAGGCTGACGTTGCGGCCGACGACGTCGTCGCCGTCGCGCTCGACGTCGCCGGCGTGCACGCCGATGCGGATCTCGAGCGGCGTGTCGGGGTGCCCGTCTCGGTAGGTGGCGAGCGCCTCCTGCAGGTCGACGCCGAAGCGCACGGCGCGCCGGGCGGAGGTGAACGTGAGCAGGAACCCGTCGCCGCTCGTCTTGACCTCGGTGCCCCCGTGCCGGGCGACCTGCTCGCGCACGAGCGCGTTGTGCGCTTGGAGCACGCCCCGCCAGCGCTGGTCGCCGAGGCGGTCGGAGATGCGGGTGGAGCCGACGATGTCCGTGCAGACGACGGTGAGGAGACCGCCCTGCGCCGCCAGCGGACGCACCGGCTCGACGCGGCCATGGTCGTCGCCCTGGTGGAGCGCAGGCTCGGAGGCGAACGGCGGCGGCGTGGGGACGGCGGCGAACAGCGCCGGCATCGGCGGCCCGTGCGGCAG
>JACDCH010000646.1 GCA_013694495.1 Acidimicrobiia bacterium
CCGCCGATCTCGCGCAAGTCGCTCATACCGGCTGCGAGCGAACGGCGGGCATCGGACTGCAAGTCCTCCGACTCCACGATCAACTCGTTCAGCCTCGGTTCGTCCAACCTCATCTGCGACCTCCATCAGTCGGCCCGGGCGCGGGCGATGGACGTGGTTCGGAGCCGAGGCCGGATCGGGATGGCGCGACAGGACGATGCGCTGGTCACGAGCCCTGCCGCGGGCTCGTCACCGGGCCGTCAGCGGCGGCGGGCCAGGTACTTCTGGTACGCCTCGGCCGACGCCCGCAGCTCGGGATCAGCATCGAGCTTGGGCTGCATCTTGACCCAGGCCGCCTCGCGCTTGGCCGGGTAGTACTCGGTGGGCCAGTTGCCCTCGTGGGGGCGGTACTCCTTGAGCACCCTGCGGGCCACGGTGGCCTTGTGGACCTCGTCGACGCCGTCGGCGATGCCCATCGTCGGGGCGCCGGCGTACATCGCCTGGAGGGGCGTGAGGTCGGTGGTGCCCAAGGAGCCGAGGATGTGCAGGGCGTTGAACGACACCTCACGCAGCACCTTGGCCATGGTGTACTTCACCGCCGCGATGTCGGTGCGGGCCTCGGCCGTGCTCGTGTTGTCGATCTTCCACGCCGTCTCAAGCACGAACAGCCGGAGCATCTTGATCGAGGCGTAGGAGTCGGCGATCTTCTCCTGCACCATCTGGTGCTCGCCGATGATCTTGCCGTGCGACTCGCGGCTGAGCGCCCGCTCGCACATCATGTCGAAGGCGAGCGTGCACTGGGCGATGGTGCGCATGGCGTGATGGATCCGCCCGCCGCCGAGCCGGCGCTGAGCCAGCACCTTGGCCCCGTCCTCGGGGCCCAGGAGGTGGTCGAGGGGCACCCGCACGTCCGTGTACTTGATGTGGTTGTGGTTGCGGGGCTCCGGCATGATCTCGACGCCGAGCGTCTCACGGGGCACCACGAACATGCCGTTGGTGCACATCACGAAGAGGATGTCCGCCACGCGACCGGCGCTCGTGAACCACTTCTCGCCGTTGATCACCCACTCGTCACCGTCGCGGTTCGCGTGGGTCGTGAAGAGGTTCGGGTCGGACCCGCCCTGGGGCTCGGTCATCGAGTACGCCGAGAACATCTCCTGGTTGAGGAGCGGCTCCAGCCAGCGCTTCTTCTGCTCGTCGGTGCCGTAGGCGGCGAGCATCTCCATGTTCCCGGTGTCCGGGGCGGCGGCGCCGAACATCTGCGGCGCCGATGGGTACCGGCCGATGATCTCGTTGAGCAGGCCGAGCTTGAGCTGGCCCAGCCCCGGCCCGCCGAGTTCCTCGTCGAGGAACAACGCCCACAGGCCCTGGTCCTTGACCTGCTGCTGGAGGCTCCGGACGTACGCCTTCACCTTCGGGTCCGGCGAGCGGACCGCGTAGGGGAACACGTACTCGAGCGGCTCGACCTCCTCCTTGCAGAACCACGCGACCCAGTCGAGCTTCTCCTGGAACTCCGGATCGGTCGAGAAGTCCCATGCCATCGGATCTGCGCTCCTTCCCGGCGGGTCCGCCCGCCGAAGTCACGTTCTGAGCCGGCAACCTTGGCACGTCGCCGCCCGGCCGGGTGGGGCCGTGGCCGTCCGCTCATTCGCCGAAGCGGGCGGTCCCCCAAGCGGCCAGCATCGAGAGGATGGGCAAGATCAGTACAGCCAGGAGCCGCCCCATGGATCGCGGTTGCCCGGGGCCGGTGGCGCGGGGCGCAACGACGGGCGACGGTCGGATGAATTTCGCCCGCAGCAGCGCCGCTCGGATCAGGCGACGGCGTGGCGGGCGGCAAGGGCTTCGAGGACCGAGTGCCACTCCTCGAGGGTTCCGGGGTGGAGGCCTTCGACCTTGGCTGCCTCGTCGGCCCGCCGCAGCATCACGGCGTCGCCGTGGGCGGGGTGAGCGCGGAACGCTTCGACCTCGAGGGGGAGCAACTGGCCGCCCTGCGTGACGAGCGCACGGCACGACGCCAGCGACAAGGATTCCTTGTAGCGGTGATCGATGGTCACGAGGAAGCGCTTCGCCGGGACGTGCAGCTCCACCAGGTCGGCAACACGACCCCCGAGAAGCCGCCGGACGTGTTCGCCGCCGTGGCGCCCGTGGTTCCGGATGTCACCCGGGACGAGCACGTGTCCGATGTCGTGGATCAGGCCCGCCACCTGGAGCTCCTGGTCCTCGGGGCGGGCATGGGCAAGCAGCGCCGCGCACTGGAGGCCGTGCTGGAGGATCGATACGGGATCCGCATCGCGATCCTCCCTGCTGTCGGCGAGGAGGCTGCAGCGTCGGAGCACGTCGAGCAAGGAAGCGACGTCGCGCGCCGGTGACAACCGGGTCGCTCCAGCACCTGGAGCCATCGTCGACACGAACGCCTCCTCGCGCCACCCGGACTGAACGAACGGACACCGAATGACATCCCAGATCATGGCGAACCTGGGTGACCGGATGGCGTGGTCGTCGCGACGTCGACGCGAACGTTCGACAACGAGTTGGGTCTGCGGTTGCTAGGAATCGTTCGTGCTCATCCTGCTCCCGCCGTCGGAGACGAAGGCGCTGGTCCGGCGGGGCAAACCCCTCGACCCGGCGGGCCTCTCGTTCCCGGCGCTGGCGGCCACCCGGGCCAAGGTGCTCGACGCGCTGGAGGCGGTCAGCGACGAGCCCGACGCGCCGCAGCGCCTCGGTGTCCCCGAGAGCCTCCGCGACGTCGTGCACCGCAACGTGGCGCTACGTGAGGCGCCGACGGGGATGGCCGAGGACGTCTACGCCGGTGTGCTGTACCACGCGCTGGGCCTCGCCACGCTCGACCCCGCGGCCCGGCGCCGGGCCCGGGCGTGGGTCGTGGTCATCTCGGCC
>JACDCH010000656.1 GCA_013694495.1 Acidimicrobiia bacterium
ATCCTCACCGTCGCCCGGGAGGCGGGCGAGGCGGCGGTGGTCGCGGCCGACGCCGGCGGCTCGCTGCTCGAGGTGGCCGAGGCCGCCAGGGAGCAGGGCGCCGACGCGCTGGCCCGCACGCCCGAGCTGCTTCCCGTGCTGAAGCAGGCCGGCGTCGTCGACTCCGGGGGCACCGGCTTCCTGCTGCTGCTGGACGCGCTCCTGCACGTGGTCGACGGCCGGCCCATGCCCGAGGCGCCCGAAGGCGAGGGTCCCGACGTCGTCGCCGCCATCGAGGCGGCGGGCGGGGCCGAGACCGGTGGCATCGCCGACCTCCGCTACGAGGTCATGTACCTGCTCGAGGCGCCCGACGGCTCGATCCCGGCCTTCAAGGACGTCTGGGCCGGCATCGGCGACTCGATCGTCGTGGTCGGCGGGGACGGCATGTGGAACTGCCACATCCACACCGACGACGTGGGCGCCGCCATCGAGGCCGCCCTCGACGCCGGCCGCCCTCGACGCATCCGGGTCACCGATCTGCTCGACGAGGTCGGCGGCGCCGTGGTCGAGGAGCGCTGGGTCCGGGAGGCCACCGTCGACGACCACGGGCTCGACGTCGACGAGCCGGTCACCACCGCGGTCGTGGCGGTGGCCGTCGGCGACGGGATCAAGCGCCTCTTCCACAACCTGCACGCCCAGCGCATCGTCGCCGGCGGTCAGACGATGAACCCATCGACGGCCCAGCTGCTCGCTGCGGTCGAGGCCTGCCCCGCCGACCAGGTGGTCGTCCTGCCGAACAACAAGAACATCGTCCCGGTGGCGGAGCAGCTCGACGCCCAGACCACCAAGACGGTCCGGGTCGTGCCGACTCGTGGTGCGACCGAGGGGTTCGCCGCGCTGCTCGCCTACGACCCCGAGGCCGACGCCGACACGAACGCCGAGTCGATGGCCGCCGCTGCGTCCTCGGTGGTGGCCGGCGAGATCACGCGGGCGGTGCGGTCGTCGGTCTCCGACGCCGGACCCATCGCCGAGGGCGACTGGCTAGGAATCTCCCGCCAGGGCATCGAGGTGGTCGACGCCGACCTCGCGGCCACGTGCTGCGCCCTGCTCGACCACCTCGTCACCGACGAGCACGAGATCGTCACCGTGATCGAGGGCGACGGGGCCCGTCCGGGCGCCACCCGCCGGCTCACGGAGTGGCTCGCCGAGCACCGCCCCGACGTCGAAGCCGAGGTGCACCACGGGGGCCAGCCCCTCTACCCCTACCTCTTCGGCGTCGAATGACGTTTCGAGCACCTTCGCTTCGCTCCGCTCGCCCGAGCTCGTGAGCGACGCCGAGGGGCCGATCACGCTCCGGGAGTTCTCGGAGATGGACGTCGAGCGGCTGAAGGGCGTGGGGGAGAAGAAGGCGGAGGCGTTGCGCACCGTCGGGATCGACAACGTGCTCGACCTGCTGACGCACTACCCCCGGCGCTGGATCGACCGCACGAACGAGGCGCGCATCCGCGACCTGCTGCCGGGCGAGCAGGCCCTGGTGCTCGTGACGGTGCAGGCGATCTCCGGCCGCCGCACCCGCGGCCGCCCGCCGAAGTCGCTCGTGACAGCCGACGTCACCGACGGGAGCGGCCACCTGCGGGTCACGTTCTTCAACCAGGCGTGGCGCGAGCGGCAGCTCTCACCGGGGACGCAGGCCGCCCTGTTCGGCAAGCTCGAGCTCTTCAACGGCCGCAAGCAGATGACGTCGCCGATCGTCGACCTCATCGGCGACAAGACCGGCAAGGTCGTTCCGATCTACCCGCAGTCCGAGAAGGCCGGGCTGACGACGTCGGACATCGGCACGTTCGTGGCCGAGGTGCTCCGCCGTTCGACGGTCCGCGGGATCCTCGATCCGGTCCCCGCCGACGTGCTGGCCCGCTTCGACCTCGTGGGCCGGGAGGCGGCGATCCGGGGCATCCACGGCCCGGACGGCATGGACGAGCAGGACCGGGCGCGGGAGCGGCTCGTGTTCGACGAGCTGCTGGGCATCCAGCTGGCGCTCGTCCTCCGCAAGCAGGCGCTCGAGCAGACGGCCCGCGGGATCCGCCACGACGTGAGCGGTGAGCTGGTGGACCGGTTCCTCGGCCGGCTGCCGTTCGACCTCACGGCGGGCCAGCGCGACGCGATCGCGGCACTCTCAGCCGACCTCGCCGGCCCGCACCCGATGCACCGCCTGCTGCAGGGTGACGTGGGCGCCGGCAAGACGGTCGTCGCCGTGACCGCCCTGCTGGCCGCCGTCGAAGGTGGTCACCAGGGCGCGCTGATGGCGCCGACCGAGGTGCTCGCCGAGCAGCACGCCCTCGGGGTCAGGCCGCTCCTCGCCGGCCTCACGGTGGGCGCGGGGGAGGGCGCCGGCCAGCTGTTCGACCAGCGGGAGCTGGCGGTCGGTCTCCTCACGAACCGCACCACGGCGAAGGAGCGCGAGCGGCTCCTGGTCGGCCTCGCCGAGGGCACCGTCGACGTCGTCATCGGCACCCACGCCTTGATCGAGGAGGGCATCGCCTTTCGTTCGCTCGGCGTCGTGGTCGTGGACGAGCAGCACCGCTTCGGCGTGGAGCAGCGGGCCGCGCTGCGCGACAAGGGCGCCGGCGGGGTGGTGCCCGACGTGCTCGTGATGACGGCGACGCCGATCCCGAGGACGGCGGCCATGACCGTCTACGGCGACCTCGACGTCACCGAGATCAAGACCGCCCCCGAGGGGCGCAAGCCCATCACCACCGTCTGGGAGCGGACCCGGCCGCACGCCGACGGTCAGCTCTCGCTGGCCGAGCTGGCGGTGTGGGACCACGTGAAGCGCGAGGTCGAGGCTGGCCACCAGGCCTTTGTCGTCTGCCCGCTCATCGAGGAGTCCGAGAAGCTCGAGGTCCGCTCGGCCCAGGCGACCTTCGACGAGCTCGACGCCGGACCCCTCGCCGGGCTGCGGCTCGGGCTGCTGCACGGCCGCCTCCGTCCCACCGCCAAGGAGGCCACGATGGAGCAGTTCCGGGCCGCCCGGCTCGACGTGCTCGTGGCCACCAGCGTCATCGAGGTCGGCGTCGACGTCCCCAACGCCACCGTGATGGTGATCCTCGACGCCGACCGCTTCGGCATCGCCCAGCTCCACCAGCTCCGGGGCCGGGTCGGGCGGGCCCAGCTGCCGTCGTGGTGCTACCTCGTGGCCGCCGGCCAGTCGCCCGACGCGGAGCGGCGGCTCGAGGCGCTGTGCGACCCGAAGTCGGGCCAGGACGGCTTCGTGCTCGCCGAGGTCGACCTCGAGGTGCGGGGCGAGGGGACCGTCTTCGCCACCCGCCAGAAGGGGCGCAACGACCTGAAGCTCGCCTCGCTCCTGCGTGACCGGGGCGTCGTGGCCCGGGCTCGCGAGGTGGCCTTCGAGCTCGTCGGCGCCGACCCGGGGCTCGCCCGGCACGCCGAGCTGCTCGACGAGGTCACGCTCTTCCTCGACGAGGACGAGCGGGAGTTCCTGGCCAAGTCCTGAGTTTCGAGCTCACTCGTTCGGCTGCGCCTCACTCCGTTCGCTCGAGTTCGACTGACCCTCGCTCCGCTCGGGGCTGTTCCCGGTCCTCGGCCGACTTCGTCGCCCTGCGGCCGATGCCTGGGGGCTCCGCCCCCAGACCGCAGCGCCTCCGGCGGTCGCCAGGCGCGTCGCGACGCGGGTGTTCCGCCGCACGTCCTGAAGTGAAATGACTGCTGGCGCGATGAGCCTGCAGTCGCCGATCGCTCGACGCGATCGTTTTCCCCAACCCCGGGTGGGCCGCCATGCCCCCCACCGCTGAGATGAAGGGGTCCGGACCGCCCCGGCGAAGCCCCCTCGCCGGGCCCCGGAATCGAATCGAGACATAGGAAGGACCTGCGGCGACGCGGCCGTCGGCCGCAATCCGAACGCAGGTCATGAGCATGAAGGGTTGCCGACCGCACCGGGCGAAGCCCTCGACGCAGCAACCCGGATTCGAATGGAGACACAGGAAGGACCTGCGCCGACGTCGCCGTCGCGGCCGACCCGTGCGCAGGTCCTGACGGTGGTACCGGGCAGACTGCGCCGGTGCCGTCCGTGCCCCACGTCCCGACGACGACCGAGTGGGTCCTGGCCGCCGAGGCCGCCCTGCTCATCGCCGTCCTGTGCGGCTACCTGCTCGTGCGCCCGTCCCTGGGCCGGCTGACCAACGGCGCCCGGGTCGCCTCGCTGGCCTTCGCCACGCTCGGCGCCGGGCTCGTCCTCGCCGTCGTGGTCCTGCTGGCGTCGGGGATCCGCGCCTCGAGCGTCGACCTGGCGGCCGAGAGCATCGAGGAGGCGAACTACCCGGCGGGCGTCCTCGCCGGCGAGCTCATCGGCTTCGACCCGGAGACGTCGCAGGACGTCGCCGCCTACGCCGCCGCCCTGCTCATGCCGCTGGCCGCGCTGTGCGGCGTGATGGCGTTCGCGGTGATGCACTCCGCGCCGCGCTCGGCCCTGCGCACGGCGGCCACCTGCGTGGCCGGCTTCGTTTTCCTCGTCGGCCTGCTCGCGGTCATGGGCGACACGGGCCCGCTGCCCGCCGGCGTCGGCTGGTTCGCCCTCAACCTCGCTGCCCTCGCCGCCCTGGCCCTCGCCTCCGACCGTCCCGCCGCGTAACGCTCGGCCCGGGCTGTCACATGTAGGTCTGCGCCGACTCCGGCGGGGCCAGCAGGGTCTTGAAGTGCTCGTACCACGGGACCATCGCCTCGGCCGCTTGGCCGTGGGCCACGGCGAACAGGTCGACCGGCGCCTCGCCGAGGTCGCCGCTGTCGTCGGAATCGGGGATCGCCGCCATCAGCAGATCGACGGTCGCGTCGTCGACGCCCGAGGGGACATCGGCACCCCGCAGCAGGTAGGTCGTGAGCATCGACAGCGCCCGTGTGGGCACATCTGGCGGGCGCCGCCCGATGTCAGAACGAGGGCTCGTCGGGGCCGTCGAGGTCGTCGGCGTCGACCACGATGTCCCAGCGGTCGCGGCAGTCTCGGCAGCGGTAGACGACGAGGTCGCCGGGTTCCCAGCCCATCTCGGGCTCGTCGCCGAGCCGGTGGCACTCCCCGCCGCAGTCGATGCAGGTGATGCTCTCGGGCGGTCCGGGTCGGGCCGGGGCCACCCCTACATCCCCGGCACGGGGCGGTCGGTGAAGCGGGCCACCCCGTCGGCGAACCCGTCGGCGAAGATCGTCTCCCGGCCGATGCGGTCCTCGTTGGCCAGGGCGGCTTCGAGCCCGAGCCCGAGGCCGTCGTAGACGCAGCGGCGGTCGTTCACCACGCACGTCCACGGGAACGACGCGATCGACTCGCCGAGGGCGACGGCGGCGTCGAGGGCGGTGCCGTCGTCGACGACCCGGTCGACCAACCCGATCCGCTCGGCCTCGTCGGTGCCGATCTCGCGGCCCGTGAGGATCAGGTCGAGGGCCCGGCCGAGCCCGACGATGCGAGGCAGCCGGTAGGTGCCGCCGTCGATCAGCGGCACGCCCCAGCGCCGCTCGAGGCAGCCGAACCGCGCCGAGCGGCCGGCGACGCGCAGGTCGCACCACGCCGCCACCTCGAGCCCGCCGGCCACGCACCACCCCTCGATGGCGGCGATGACGGGCTTCGAGAGCTGCAGGCGGGTGGAGCCCATGGGCCCGGACGGGCGGAGGGCGGGCAGGTCCTTGAGGTTCGCCCCGGCACAGAACGCGGCCTTGTCACCGGTGAGCACCGCGACCTTCGCGTCGGGGTCGGCGTCGAACGCCAGCAGCTCGTCGTGGAGGCGAGCCGCAGTGGCGGAGTTGACGGCGTTGCGCACCTGCGGCTGATCGATGCGGACGATCCGGACGGCGGCGGACGGGACCTGCGACATCGGGTGAGCGTACGTTCGTCGCTGTGAGCGAGCGTGCGAGCGAACCAAGTCACTGGTCTGCTCCATCACTGCGGAGCTTGCCGAGCAGTGAGCCCTCATCGGTGCCCCGTGCGTACGGGCTGATCCGAGGAACCGAAGCTCCGAGGGAGCACCGGTGAGGGTGGTGGCGGGTGCGCTCAGGGGTCGGCGGTTGCAGGCGCCGCCGGGGGTCGGCACCCGGCCGACGTCGGACCGCGTGCGGGAGGCGACGTTCAACGCCCTCGGCAGCCTCGACGCGGTCGCCGACGCCGACGTCCTCGATCTGTTCGCCGGCTCCGGCGCGCTCGGCATCGAGGCCCTGTCACGGGGCGCGGCGCGGGCGACGTTCGTCGAGCGCGACCGGGCGGCGCTCGCCGTCCTGCGGTCGAACCTCGACGCGTGCGGGCTCGGGTCGGACCGGGCGACGGTCGTTCCCGGGGACGGCCCTGAGCTGCTGCGCACGGGGCGCCTCGACGGCCCCTGGCACCTCGCCCTGCTCGATCCGCCCTACGACTTCGACGGCTGGGAACCCCTGCTCGCGAGCCTCGACGCCGAGCTGGCGGTGTGCGAATCGGGCCGGCCGGTGGAGCCGGCGGGCGCGTGGCTGGTGGTGAGGGAGAAGGCGTACGGGGGTACGGTGGTCAGCGTCATGCGCCGTGAGGGTGGCGACCGCCAAGGGGAGAAGAAGTGACCTGCGTCCTCTATCCGGGTTCGTTCGACCCCTTCCACAATGGGCACCGCGAGCTGGTCGAGACCGCGTCGTTCCTGTTCGAGGAAGTGGTGGTCGGGGCCATCCGCAACCCGCAGAAGGGCGAGCCGCTGTTCGGGCTCGAGGCGCGGGAGGACATGATCCGCGAGTCGCTCGACCACCTCGACAACGTCCGGGTCGTGAGCTTCTCGAAGCTCGTCGTGGAGGTGGCGAAGGAGGTCGGCGCCGACCTCATCGTCAAAGGCCTGCGGGCGCTCTCCGATGCGGAGAGCGAGATGGCCCAGGCCCAGATGAACCTCGCCATCTCGGGCGTGCACACGATCTTCATCCCGTCCGCGTCGGCATCGTCGTTCATCGCCTCGAAGTACATCCGCGACATCGCTCGGTTCGGCGGCGACGTCAGCAGCCTCGTGCCCACCACGGTCGCGAAGCGCCTGCAGGAGAAGTACGGGAGGAAGAAGTGACCATCTACCAGGACGACGAGCCCGTCGACGAGGGCGGCGACGCCCGTCTCGGCGCGGTCGCCGGCGATCCCGACGGCGAGCGCACCCGCCGCCCCAAGCGGTCGGCCGCCGCCGCGCCCGAGGCCGAGCCGCTGCTCCGGCGCGTGCTCGACGTCGTCAACGGCGCCCGGCCCATGCCGCTGTCGGCGTCGGTGATGATCAACCGCGAAGAGGTCGCCGAGCTGCTGGAGGAGGCGATCGCCCTCCTGCCCGACGAGCTGCGGGCGGCCCGCTGGCTGCTCAAGGAGCGCGAGGAGTTCCTGGCCAAGGTCCGTCGCGAGGGCGACGACATCCTCGAGCAGGCCCGCACCCGGGCCGAGCGGATGGTGCAGCGCACCGAGGTCGTGAAGGCGGCCGAGGCCCGGGCCCGCCAGGTGGTCGAGAAGGCCGACGACCACGCCCGCCGCATGCGCCTCGAGTGCGAGGACTTCTGCGACCAGAAGCTGGCCAGCTTCGAGATCGTCCTCGAGCGCACCATGAAGATGGTCGCCGCCGGCCGCACGAAGCTGCAGGGCAACCCGCTCACGGGCGAGACGGCCGCCGTCGAGGTCGGCGACGGCCCCGGTGAGCGCCGGCCGCGGCGGGCGGTCTTCGACCAGGAGGAGTGATCGTGCGGCCTGGAGGCGTCGCGCCGTCGGCCTGGGTGGTCTCGGTCACCGAGCACAAGCGGAACCCGGGGATGCAGCGAGAGCTGCGCGTGGCGGCCCCGCTGCCCGGCCTCGGCTTGTCGTCGGCGACGGTCCCCGACGGGGCTGACGTCGAGGCCGAGCTCGAGCTCGAGGCGCTGACCGACGGCCGCATCGTCGTCACCGGCGTCGTCCGGGCGCCGTGGACCGGCGAGTGCCGGCGCTGCCTCGAGCCGGTCACCGACGTCGTGACGGCCGAGGTGCGGGAGGTGTTCGAGCCCCACCCGCCCGACGGGGCCGAGACCTACCGGCTCGACGGCGAGCAGCTCGACCTCGAGCCCATGGTGCGCGACGCCGTGCTGCTGGCCCTTCCCATCGCTCCGCTGTGCGCCACCGGGTGCGCCGGCCCCGACCCCGACGCGCACCCCGTCGCCGTCGCCGCGGAGGACGCCGACGACGCGCCGCCGCCGGACCCGCGCTGGTCGGCCCTCGGCGACCTCAAGTTCGACTGAGCTCCTCGCCGTCACTCGCTTCGCTCCGTTCCGCGAGTGTTGTGGCCCTCGCTCCGCTCGGTCGTTTCGGTCCTCGGCCGACTTCGTCGCCCTGCGGCCGAGGGTCTGGGGGCTCTGCCCCCAAGACCCCCAGCGCCTCCGGCGGTCGGCGGTCGCGGCGCGGTTGTTCCGCCGCACGTGCTGAGACTGAGCTGAGGTGGGCAGCGATCCGCCGACGCTCACCCTTCTGTGCGCGACACTTCCGCGATGAGCAGCGGATCATGGGGGCAGGGGCAGGCGCAGGGACCGGACTGGTGGCAGGCCTCGGACGGCCTGTGGTACCCGCCGGCCGGTGGATCGGTGGCGGCGCCGCCCGGGCCCGCTCCGACT
>JACDCH010000004.1 GCA_013694495.1 Acidimicrobiia bacterium
GAGCGAAGCGAGTGACGGCGAAGAACCGCCGGAGGCGCTGGGGGTCTGGGGGCGGAGCCCCCAGGCATCGGCCGCAGGGCGACGAAGTCGGCCGAGGACCGCAACGACCGAGCGCAGCGAGGGCCACAAAACTCGCCGGAACGGAGCGAAGCGAGTGACGGCGAAGATCTCAGATCCCGAGGGCGGCGTCCCGGACCGCGGCCACGGCGGCGGGGTCGCCGTCGAACTGCACCTGCGCCGCGCCCTTGCGGCCGAAGCCGAACAGCACGAGCTCGAGCGGTTCGCCGGTGACGGTGACCGTCGGCCGGCTTGCCCGGGCCTCCGCCGTGTCGCCCCCGGGCCGGGCCAGCGCCAACCCGTAGGGCTTCGGCACGGCCCGGAACAGCAGCCGGGCCGACCGGCGCAGGAGCTTCCACAGGGCCTCCTGTAGATCGTCGAGGTCGTCGCGCGGGCCCATGCCGTTGGCCCGGCGGACGTCCTCGTGGTGCACGGCGTACTCGTTGAGATTCAGCTGCTCACGCAGCGCCGGGATCCGGAACGGGCCGAACGGCGGCCCGGTGCGGATCCGGTCGAGGAGGGCGGCGTAGCCCCGCTCCTTCGTGCGCGCCATGGCCTGCCCCGTGATCCGTCCGAGGGGCGGTATGCGCTCGCCGAGCAGGATCCCCGGGGCCGCCACCGGGTTGCGCTCCCGCACGTCGAGGTGGGCCGCCAGGTCGAACGTCGTCCACCCCTCGCACAGCGTCGGGGCGTCGGGCCCGACCTCCTCGAGCCGGGCGCAGAGCTGCACCCGTTCGCGTGCGTCCAGCGGCGGGGTCATGGCCGGACCGTACCGCCGGCACCCCGGAGCGGCGGACTCGGCCGGGGTAGGTTCGCCCCATGGCCTCCTCCCCCCCGCCGATGACCATCGACACCGACGCGACCTACGAGGTGGTGATCACCACCGACCGGGGCGACATCACCATGGAGCTCGACCCGACGCTCGCGCCGAGCACCGTCAACAACTTCGTGAGCCTCGCCCGCGACGGCTTCTACGACCGCAAGACGTTCCACCGGGTGGTCGACGACTTCGTGATCCAGGGCGGCTGCCCCGAGGGCACCGGCCGTGGCGGCCCCGGCTACAAGTTCGCCGACGAGCCGGTGAAGGGCGAGTACACGCCCGGCGCGGTGGCCATGGCCAACTCGGGGCCGAACACGAACGGCAGCCAGTTCTTCATCACCACCGCCGACTGCCAGCGCAAGCTGGAGAAGCTCTACAACCTGTTCGGTCACGTGACGAGCGGCATGGACGTCGTCACGTCGGTCAAGGTGGGCGACGTGATGCGTTCGGTGAAGGTCACCGAGCGGCCCGCGGCCGGCTGACGCACCATGACCGACGCCGGCGGATCCGACGCAGCCCGGATGGCGCGGTTCCAGGCCGAGGCCGACGGCGTCCTGCGGGCCGTGCTCGCGGTGCTGAAGTGGGCGGGGCGGCTGATCGGCGTGCTCGCCGTCGTGCTCCTGATCGCGGGCGGCATCGACGCTGCGCTGGTCTCGACGTTCGCGCCGACGTGGGCCGCCGTGGTCATCGGCGCAGTGGTGCTGCTCCTCGCCTCGAGCATGTTCCGGTACCGCAGCCGGCTGCGCTGGGTGCTCGGCCAGGAGCAGGAGGTGCGGGCGCTGTTCGGGCGGGGTGAAGGCTCGTTCGTGCACCAGGGCCGCCAGCTCGCCGGCCAGGTGGGCGACATCGTCCCCCGTCTCCAGACGGGCTCCCCGGTGTCCCGGCTCCGGGCCCTGCGCCAGCTCACGAACGAGGCCCAGGAGGCGTCGCCCATCGGCCGGGCCCGCGACATCGCCGAGGCTGTCGCCGGTCCGTGGTTCGCCATCACCTTGTACGGCCTGGTGGCGACCGGGATCGCCATCGGCGTCCTGGTGCCCCTCGCGCTCGTGGCCCTCGTGGCGTAGGAGCCGCTGGCGGTCTGGGGGCGCAGCCCCCAGGAATCGGCCGCAGGGCGACGAAGTCGGCCGAGGACCGCAACGACCGAGCGGAGCGAGGGCGACACAACTCGCCGGAACGGAGCGAAGCGAGTGACGGCGAAGGAACTCAGGCGTTGCCGAAGCGGGGCGGGCGCTTCTCGAGGAACGCGGCCATCGCCTCCTGCATGTCGTCGGTGAAGCTCGTGAGGATCTGGGTGCGGTTCTCCAGGTCGATGCCGGCCTGCAGGGATCCGATCTCGAGCTGCGACCACATCACCTCCTTGGTCATCCACACGCCCATCGGGCTGTTGGCCGCGATCTCGGCCGCCACCTCGAGCGCGGCGTCGAGCACCTCGCCGTCAGGCACCACACGGCTCACGAGGTGGAGCCGGAGCGCCTCCTCGGCATCGATGATCCGGCCGGTGAGGAGCAGCTCGAACGCCGCCGACGCGCCGATGAGGCGGGGCAGCAGCCAGCTCACGCCGATGTCGCAGCCGGAGAGGCCGAT
>JACDCH010000022.1 GCA_013694495.1 Acidimicrobiia bacterium
CCACCCCGCCTCCGGTGCCGCCGCCCGCACCGCGTCGGTCACCGGTTCGGGATCGAGGCGGTGCAAGGCGGCCATGGTGCGGGCGAGTTGGCCAGGCAGGTCCCGGACCAGCTGTGGAGCGCGCCGCAATGCCGCCGGTCCGTCGAGGCCGGCCAACAGCGGGCGACCGGCGGCGAAGTCGGCCATCGACCACCACCCGTCGGCGCCCGGGGCGGGTTCGGAGATCCGCACCGCTGGCGTCGGGAACCCGAGCGAGGCGAGCGTCGCCTGCACGGCGGCCTCCTTGGCGCCCATCGCCCGGTCCGGGGCGTTGCGCACCACCAGCGCGGCGGGCACCCTCTCCGGCTGGCCCTCGACCCGGACCGTCGCCATCGACGCCCAGAACCCGCCTGACAGCACCCGGGGCCCGTCGACCACCTTGGCCGTCGGCCACGCGCCAGCCACGAGCCCGGCGACATCCTCCATCGTTATAGTCACGGTATTTACCGTAACGGTAAATGTTGGTACTGTCCAGGAGGTGCCTGCGACCGACCCCACCGAAACGGCTTCCGAGCTCACCGTGGACCAACTCGCGACCCGAGCCGGCCTCCCGGTGCGGACCATCCGCGAGTACCAGACCACAGGCCTGCTCCCCGGACCAGAACGACGCGGCCGCATCGGGATCTACGGGCCCACCCACCTGGCCCGCCTCGCCCTCATCGGCCGGCTCCAGGACCGCGGCTACTCCCTCGCCGGCATCCGAGACCTCGTCAGCTCGTGGAGCGACGGCGCCGACCTCGGCGAGATCCTGGGCCTCGAAGCCGACCAGCTCGTCCACCTCGACGAACCGGGCGCTCCCACCACCCCCGACCAGCTCGCCGCCCTTCTCCCCGCGTTGATCCCGGATCGGCTCGACGAACTCCTCGCCGCCAGGATCATCGAAGCCTGCGGCCCCGACCGGTACTGCGTGCCCAGCCCGTCTCTGCTGCAGCTCACCCTCGATGCCCTCGCCGCCGGCTACGAACCCGACCGCGTGCTCGACCTGCTGGGCACCATCCGGAGCGCCACCGCCGCCATCGCCAGCGCCACCGTCGAGCTCCTCACCGACCGGCCCACCGACGCCGACCCGGACCAGCTCCTCGCCCTCGCCACCCGGGGACGAGGGCTGCTCGCCCACGGCACCGGCCGGCTCACCATCCACGCCATCGGCAAGGCACTCGGCATCGACCACGACGGCGACACCACCACCGCCCTGCGACAGCTCCTCGAAGCCGACCGATGACCGCACCGAACCAGACCGAACGCGACGCCTGGAACGGCGAGAGCGGCCAGCCCGTCCTTCCACAGGGCCGGCAGCGGATCGGGAGCCGGCTCACCGGACCGCATCGTGAGCAGCAGGCGTACGGTGCCGTCCGAGGCGAGGTGGTGCACGAGCAGGGCCGAGAACGTGTCGAGGTGCTGGGCGTCGTCGATGAGGATGAGGAGCGGCTCGCGGGCGTTCCTGGCCCGTAGCCACGGCGAAGTTGGGGGCCGCGCTCGCGGGTCGGTGGGGGCGCCCGGGGAGCGATGAGACCACGCCCGTGCCGACCCGGGTCGACGCTGAACACGCGTAGCAAGCAGTCGGACGGGCGCCGTCGTGGTCGGTCACCGCGAAGCCCCGAACCGCGGGGTCGTGGGCATACCCAGGCTCGACACATCGCGACCGAGGATTCCGGCGGGGCTCCTCGTCGACGGGCGCGACACTGGCAAGGTGACGGCGGCCAGGGGAACCCTCATCGGCGTCCTCGCCGTCCTTGCGGTCGCCTGCTCGGGCGGCGAGGCGCCGCCGCCCGCAACGACCACGCCCGCGGGCGAGCTCGGGATCGTCGAGACCGGCTTCACCGGCGACAACGGCCCGACGGTGGTCGTACTGGGCGATTCGATCGCCTACCGCGCCATCGAGGCGTTGCACGAGGCGCTCGACGGCGATCGGGTCCGGATCGCCGCCCTGATCGGCCAGGGATACGCCGGCGACCAGACGACAGCCTCGAGCGGCACCCACCTGATGGTGGACATCGCCACCGTGTTCGCCCCGCTGAATCCCGACGTCGTGGTGTTCGCGCTCGGCACGAACGACGCCATCATCCCCGAATCGACGATCGACGAGGCGACGGCGGCGATGCGCTCGATGGACGCACTGTTCCCGTCGGCGTGCCTGGTCGGCGTCGGCGTCAACGAGGCCGCGACGCTTCCCGGGTTCGACACCGCCGAGGCTCGCGGCATCAACCTGGCGCTCACCGAGATCGCCGACCAGTTCGTCGACATCTCACCGCTGGCCGCGTCGAGCTTCGAGCCGGACGGCATCCATCCGCCGCCGGAGGCCGTCGACAACTACGCAGCGCTGGTCGCCGACGCCGTCGACCGTTGCGTGGCGTCATGAGCCCTGCGCCCGGGGAGGCCGACGAAGCGGGCCCCTTCTTTGTCGACTCGACCGCGCATTTCGCGCCCGAGCCGACAATGAACCGAACGAGCTACTCGATTCGCAATCCAGAAATGGCACGCGCGATCACCAGCTGTTGGATCTGCTCAGTTTTCGAAGATGTCGTAGAGGTCCCGATCCCGTTCGGCGGGTTCCAGAACCCCAGTGTTTGCAGGGTTTTCGTTCCCCGAATTTCCCCCAGATCCGGCCCTTGGCGGCGAGTTCCAGTACCAAATCAGTACATCGAGCCTCGAAGATCCTTGTCGATCTTCGAGCGGGAGGACGTCGCTGCGATCACGCACCCACCCAGGGATCGACGAAGTCGACGCCGGTGCCGGCGAAGTCTTTCGTGTTCCTCGTGGCGAGCGTGGCGTCGTGGACCAAGCAGATGGCGGCGATCTGCGCGTCGAGGGCGGCGATGGGCGCGCCGGTGCGCTCGCGGACAGACACGACCGCGGCGTAGCGGCGGGCGGCGGCCTGTTCGAACGGGAGCACCTCATCGGCGAACGTCGACGACAGCTCGTCGATCGCGGCCTCGAGCACACTGCGGCGCCTCCCACGAGAGAGGCGTGCGATGCCGTAGAGGAGCTCGGCGAGCGTGACGGCGGTCAGTCGAAGGCCCCGCGGATCCTGCAGGGCGAACCAGGCCACGACCTCGTCGGCTGGGTGGGGTCGCATCAGCTCCGACACCACGTTGGTGTCGAGGACGATCACGAAAGATTCGCCGAGCGCGGCGCATCAGCGCGCGGCGGGAGGTCGAGGTCGGCACCGCCGGCCGACACCGCCGCGGCAACGAGGCGATCGACGAGGCTCTCGCCCCGCTGCGCTCGCACGGCCTGCTCCAGGATGGCGCGGATCTCGGCCTCCATGGATCGACCGTGCTGCGCGGCAAGCACTCGCAGGCGTTCGCGCACGCTGTCGTCGAGGTTCCTGATGCTGATGTCGGCCACCCGAGCGCACCTCCTGCTAGCAATGCTAGCAGAGACCAGGGTAACGAACGGCTGACCACGCTGCCGACCGGTACGCGGCGGCGGTTGCGTACTGAGCCGAGCGTCCCTGAACGGCACATCGGGGGCAGGCGCACTCGACGCGTTTCCGGGCAGCGTCGATCCGGCGACGATCCTCTTCACGTCGGTCATCGCCGAAGCGCCGCTCGACACGGCGACGCTGTTGTTCCTCGACAACGAGTATGCACAGGACGACGTCAACAAATTCGCCGCACTCGCGTCTGAGTCGGGCCCGGTGCGATCGCTCGATCAAGCCACCAGCGGCGACCGGCGAACGAGTAGCCGGTACCTCGACGTGATGGCTCCGATGCAGCTCGGCGACGAGCTTCGAGCCGCGCTGATCTCGGGCGGTCGATGTTGGGGTGTGTTCTGCCTCCATCGCATGGACGCACCGGACGGGTTCAGCGCGGAGGAGGTGGTCCTCGTCCGCCGGCTTGCGCCTCAAATCGGCGAGGGCTTGCGGCGCGCGCTCGTCGTCAGCGGAACGACACGGGCCAGGCCAGGCTCGCGAGGACCGGGCGTGATCGTGCTCGACGACGACATGTCCGTCACGTCGATCAACGCGGAAGCCGAGCGTTGGTTGGCCGACCTGTGCGATCCCGCGTGGATCGACCTCGGCAACGGGTCGCTGCCGGCCGCGGTGTTCGCCGCCGCGTCCGCCCTGGCGCGCATGGAGTCGGACGAGGATGCGAGGCCGCCCACCGTCCGGCTCCGGTCGATCGACGGCAGCGGCTCACGCTCCACGCGTCGCGCCTCGCGGGTCCTGCTGCCAGCCAGACCGCAGTCGTCCTCGAGGCCGCCCGACCGGTCGACGTGACGTCGATCTACCTCGACGCCCTCGGTATCGGTCTCACGCCGGCGCAGACCCGGGTCGGTCGCTCGTGCTGCGGGGGCACTCGACTCGGCAGGATCGTCAACGACTTGCGCATCTCGTCGCACACCGGTGTTTGCAATTCACCCAGTCGTTCGGCCCCCGAGCGACTCGCGGACGGGCATGAGACCGAGGTCGAGCGTGGACCATGCTTTGCACGCCGATCTCGCAGCGAGCGCGGCGCATCCCAGACCAACGTCCCAATATCCCAAGTCGAGGTGTCCCCCAAACGCCGGTTCCGCGCGCGTTCCTACGTACAAGGCTGGGACGAGGATCAGAGTGCCTCGACCTCGCATCGCAGTCCTGGCGCGTTGGCGAGGCGGTGATCTGCGGTGGCCAACGGGCTGTCGACGGCTTCGGCGAGTGCGACGTAGCACCCGTCGTAAGCGGTCAGGTTCGACCGAAGCTCCCAGACCCGGCGAAGGAGAGGCGCCGTTGGGAACACGGTGATGGGGAAGGCGAGCAGATCACTGATGGCGGCATCCGCCTCTGCTGCTGTCAGGTGCCCCGTGTTGGCGTGGCGTCGAAGGACCGAGGTGACCTCGATCCGCACGAGGTCTGGTCCGACGATGGTCTCGCCGCGGAGTCGGTGTCTGAACCGCTGCCCGTCGGGCCCGGCATCGGCGAGCACCGGTGCGAGGACCGACGCGTCAACGACGAGCACGTTCCTCGTCGATCGCCTCGATCGCACTCCTGGCCGAAAGCAGACCCTTCGGCCGGCGCTCGATCCGCTCGAGCATCTCCTCGACGGTCGGTGTCGTGGCGATCAGCGCAAGCTGACCGGCGAGGAACTGCTGCAGAGATTGTCCGGCGTTCTCCGCCCGCCGGACCAAGACCTCGTGGACCTCGGCCGGCACATCACGCACCTGCACGTTCGGCATGCATGCATAGTACATGCACTTCCGCAGCTCACAACAGGAAGCGTTCCTCAAGGCCTCGGCGGCATCCGCGTCGGTCGTCTTCGACGCCACCGCATGACCCCTCAGGCCACGTCGTCGAGCGCATCGAAGCCGACGATGACACACGTCAGCAACCGCCCCATCCGGACCCGAATCGACAGCCGGACGACCCTGGATCCGAGCCGATCGAGGTGACTATGCCGCTTCCGAAGTCAGGCTTCGGAAGCGGCCGCTGAACGGCCCTGCGGGCCTTGGGCTCACGCCGCCGCGCCCGGTTGCCACCGTCGCAGCACGGCCTCGTCGCGTGACGCCGAGCGCAGGGACCGATCCAGTCCCGAGGCTCCTACTCGGCGTCGGTGGCCTCGGCGGCGGGGCTGGACCGCAGGGTGGCGATGATCTCGTCGAGGAAGAAGTGGTACTTGCGGCTCTCGGGGAGGCGGCTGGCCGGGAGACGGCCGTCGTTGGCCATGACCATCACGGTGCGGACGTTCAGGCCGAGCAGCTCGGCGACCTGGGCGGTGTCGAGGATCGGTGGATAGATCGCCCGAAGCCCCTCGAGCGTCAGGTCGTCCTCGTCCGCCACGACGCGGAACGGTACTGCCGCTGAAACGCGCTTTTCGCGCTCGATTCGCCTTGGTGTGCTGCAGCGTCGCGCTGGTCGCAATCGTTGACCCGTCGCCGATAAGGCAATCGCTCCGGCGCTCGTGCGCCGAGTCGACCTCGCCGCGATCGTCGGCCTACCGACCGCGTGAACCGGCTTGCCGCCAGGTGTCGTGGTCGGTGACGATGAGCGGCGCTCGATGCAGTAGGAGCGGGATGTGCTCCCGGTGGGCTCTCCGGACGGTGAGTCGCCGGGTGTCGCGCGTTTCGACGGCCCTACTGCGGAAGCAGGCTGGCGTGGCGAAGTTCGTCGATCGCGTCGTCGGGAACGCCGAGGACGTCGAGGTGCACGATCGAAGTGCCGCGAGGTCCCTCGATGATGTCAACCACCCGTGCGAGGAACGGCTCGACAGGATCGCCGGCGACGATCAGCGCGCCGGGGTCGACGCGGTCGGGCTCGGCCGCCTCGTGCAGGAAGGTCCACACGTAGCCGGTGGGGCCACAAAGCCCTGCTACTGCTACTCGATTCGCAAGCCGGAGATGGCTCGGGCGATCACGAGCTGCTGGATCTGCTCGGTGCCTTCGAAGATGTCGTAGATCTGCGAATCGCATTCGGCAGGTCCCATCGCCCCGAAAGCCGGCCTTGTTCGTCCGCCTGCTGCCGTCTGATCCGCCCGTTCTCGCCGAGTTCTAGTACCGGACTAGTACACGAAGGCCAACCGCACGGTGAGGTCAGCGACGTCGAGGAACCGACGCAGCGCCTCGCGGATGATCTCGCTCGTCGTCGTGTGCTCGGCCTCCGCGCGCGCTTCGACCGCATCCCAAGGGTCGACGACCCCGCGCCCTGATCGCGGCAATGATGCCCCCATGACGGGGGTGCCTGAGGGACGACGACCGCGGATCATCCGCGCGTTGGTGGGCGATGAGCCTTCCGCGCTCGAAGTGCTCCTCGGCGCCGAGGAGTACCGCACCCAGCTCCCGCGCTTCGCGCTGCTCTGGTCCGCCCCGATCGCGATCGGTGTCACGATCTCGGTGCTGGCGGCGGGCGACCACATCTCGTCTATCACTCGGGTCGTGCTGATTGGGACGGTTCTCGCCACCGGGTTCCTGTTCGTCGCCGTCACCCACTTCCTGCCCCGCACGGACTGGATCATCGCCGCCGCCCTCACGGGCGCGCTGTTGGTGCCCGTCTGCCTCGCCGTGGTCGGCCCCGAGTTCGCCATCGGGGCCACCGCCATTTCCGCCGTTAGCGCGATGGGCTTCGTCGTGCTCAGTCGGCGCGGCGCGTTCGTGGTGGTCGGCGCCATGCTCGTTGGCCTGACGGTGGTCGTCAGCACCATCGCCGGGTACCCCCGCCCCATCACGCAGGTGGCGGCGGCCGCCACGTTCAGCGCCGCCTCGTCGATCGTGATGCACAACGTCATCGCCGAGGTGCAGCGGCTGGCCCGGGAGCTCGCCGCAGCCAACGCCCGCCTCGGCCAGTACGTCGCTCCTCAGGTCGCCGCCGCGGTGGGCCGGGCCTCCGACCTGGAGCCACACCGCCGCCTCATCGCCGTCTGGTTCTGCGACCTCCGGGGCTTCACCCGCTTCAGCGCCGGAGCCGAACCCGAGGACGTCGTCCACGTCCTGGGCGAGTACTACGCCGCCGTCGGCGACCGGGCCACGGCCGCCGGCGCCACCATCGGCACCTTTGCCGGCGACGGCATCCACGGGTACTTCGGCGACCCCGCACCTCGCACCGATGCCGACGCGGCCGCCCTCGACCTCGCGCTCGATCTGCGCCCCGCGCTCGACGCCCTGTGCGCCCGCTGGGCCGATCGGGGCTTCGCCCTCGGCTACGGCATCGGCATCGCCTACGGGTACGCCACTCTCGGCACCGTTGGCTACGAGGGTCGACGGGACTACACCGCCCTCGGCTCGGTCGTGAACCTCGCCGCCCGGCTGTGCGGTGAAGCGGCCAGCGGCGAGATCATCCTCGATGCCCGAGCCCACGACGGCGTCAAGGAGCGCGTCGGTGCGAGGCGGCGCGACGTCGAGCTCAAGGGCTTCACGGACGTGGTCCGGGCCTACGTCGTCGAGCCGGCGCCACGCGCATGAGTCGCGCTCCCCTCGAGCTCATCGTCGGCGAGGCGCGCTACCGGGCGACGCTGGCCCGCTCGTTCTGCGGCTTCACGCTCTCCATGGGGGTGCTCGCGCTGGCCCTGATCGCGGGGCTCGACGTCGACCCGTCGGGCTACCTGCTCGCGCTCCTCGCCCTCTTCGTCGCGCTGGGCATCGCGACCGGGCTGTTCGGGTCGGGGTGGCCCCCGACGGCGATCGTGATCTTCACCGTGTTCGCCGCAGGAGTGGTGCTCTTCGCCCTCGCCGAGTTCGGGCGGGACTACGAATCGTTCGCGGCCATCATCCCGCCGGCCGTGGCCGCGTGCTTCCTCTTCTACTCGCGGCTCCAGGCCGCACTCGTCGGAGCCATCCTCATCGCGGGCTACGCCGTGGTCCTGAACTACAGCAACTTCGCCGAGGCCGCGGAGCCCTGGCTCATCGTGACGGGCATGACGCTGTCGTTCAGCGGTGTCTCGGCGTGGATCGCGGCGCAGCTGCAGGGCCTGGCCGACGCCGAGCGGGCCGCCGCGGCCGAGGTCGAGCGGCTCGCGGGCGAGTTGGCCGGGGCCAACGAGCGACTGCGGCGCTACGTCGCGCCTCAGGTGGCCGCGGCCTCGGCGGTCGACGACGCCACCGCCCTCGCCCCGCACCGCCGTCGGATCGCCGTCGTCTTCGTCGACCTGCGCGGCTTCACCCGCTTCACCGCCGGCGCCGAACCGGAAGATGTCGTCGAGCTGCTCGGCGCCTACTACGCCACGGTCGGCGCCGTCGCCCACGCCCACGGCGCGACGCTCGGTAGCTACGCCGGCGACGGGGTCATGGCCTACGTCGGCGACGCCGACGACGCCCCCGATCCCCCCGGCGCGGCCCTGGACCTAGCCTTCGCCCTCGCCGCGCCGATTTAGTCGCTCCTCACGGGCTGGGACGGGCTCGGCTATGGCGTCGGCGTGGCCTACGGCTACGCCACCCTCGGCACCGTCGGCTTCGAGGGCCGGCGCGACTACACCGCCCTCGGCTCCGTCGTGAACCTCGCCGCCCGCCTCTGCGGCGAAGCGGACGCGGGCGAGGTCCTCGTCGACAAGCGAACCCACGACGCCGTCGCCCATCGATGCACCGCCACCGAGCGGGTCCTCACCCTGAAAGGCTTCGCCGACCCCGTTTCTGCATACGCGCTGACCTCGTCCGCCGCACCTTGACCGCAGGCGGGCGGGAGCCGGGGCCTCCTGATGTGGAGGTGAAGATTCGTGAACACTCCCGGAACAGCTCCGCTCCTGTCGCTCAGCGATAGGGGCAAGTCTGTGTCGATCTGCAGGGGGTCTCTGTGGGTGCGATCGCGCGACGTGGTTTGGGGCGGTCTTCGCGACGAATCGAGATTCCTTGTCGCGCTCGGGCGCGAAGGCGGGCCGTATACGAGTAGGGGTCTCGATCGTTCCGACGGAGGTGATCGCGATGACGGATACGGCCATGCGAATCGACCTGGCCACGCTCGCCGGGCTGCCGTTGATGCTCACCGTCGGCGAGGCCGCCGCCGTCCTTCGGATCAGCCGGACCTCGGCCTACAAGCTCGCCGAGGAGTGGCGCTGCTCGCACGGCACATCCGGGCTGCCGACCGTTCGGCTCGGGAGCCGACTGCTCGTCCGACGCGTCGACCTGGCGATCATCGTCGGGCTCGACCCGACCGGGTGACCCGAGCGCTGCTACTGCGGCAGAAGGCGAGCGTGACGCAGCTCGTCGATGGCGTCATCCGGCACGCCGACGACATCGAGGTGAACGATCGTCGTGTCCTTCGGGCCGTCGACGAGGTCGACAACCCGAGCCAGGAACGGCTCGATGGCGTCACCGGCAACGATCAACGCACCGGGCCGCACACGGTCGGGCTCGGCGGCGCCCTCGAGGAATGCCCACACGAACCCGGTCTCGTCGACCTGGTTCACGTCGGCCGGCAGCGTGACGGCGACATCGTGGTAATCGGTCACTGCTCCCTCCTGACGTGGTGTGGGTTGGGTCTGACCTCACCGAGCGCCTTGATCAGGCGCTGGGCACTGTCCCGAGTGTACGACGGCAGGATCACGCTGTAGTGGGGAGCGGCGAAGGTGGCGAGCAGCTCGAAGCCCGCATCGAGGAGCGATCCGACCGGGGCGGCGGCATAGGTCCGGCGGGTGCGCAGCCGCGGGCCGGCGAGGATGCTGTCAACGTCCCAGCCGTCCACAGTGGCCTCGGCGGAGACGGCCACGAACGGGTGACCACCGGCCGAGTAGCGGCGGCGCGTGGCGTCCGCATTGTGGAGGAGGCCCTCGACCGTCAGCGGCCAACCGCGCAGCACGAGGTGCGAAGCGTGATCGAGCACCTCGCCAACACGGACGAACGCCTCGATCCGCGTCAGATCCTTCGGCATGAGTTACCCATCCAACCTGGCGGCGAGGGACGCAGCGACACCAACTTGACCCTGCTCGATCTCCTGCGCGTAGACCCGCAGGAGCGTGTCGGGTGAATGGCCGAGGCGGGCGGCGACGGTGACCGGGTCGTGCCCATCCCGCAGGGCCGTGCTCGCTGCCCAGTGCCGGAGGTCGTGGAGCACGAAGCCTTCGGCCCGACCGGCTGGGATGCCAGCCGCCTTTGCCGCTCGCATGAACGCGTCGTACAGCCAGCGCGGCGATGGCGGGTCGGTGGCTCCAGGTTCAGCCAGCATCCACGTGGTCGGCGCGCCGACGAGCTCGTCGGCCTCGCGCCTCAGGGCGGCGATCGCCGCCACGGTGCCCGCGTCGAGGGTGACCGTGCGGTGGCCTCCGGTCTTCGTGTGGTCCCGCACCACGACGCCGCCGTCGAGGCCGTGGCGCTGGCGGCCGATGCGCAGCACGTCGCCGTCGAGGTCGTCCCAGGCG
>JACDCH010000030.1 GCA_013694495.1 Acidimicrobiia bacterium
GGGGACGGCCCCGAGCGCCAGCAGCGCGGCGGCGCTCGGCGCCACGAGCGCTCCCACCAGCCGGCCGGCGGTGCGTTCCACGAAACGGCCCTCGACGTCGACCGAGTGCACGTGCCACACGACGGGAAGGCGCGCCGCCCGCGCCGCCGGCGCGGCGAGGAGCGCCCCGCGGTGATCGGCGGCATGGACCAACGCCGCCCCGGACCGGAGGAACGCGGCCCGCAAGCGCGCCCACGCGATCGGGAGCGCGGCGGCCGCCGCGACCGCATGCCGGCCGGTGGTCGAACGGCCGAACCGGGTCAGGACGGCAGGGAGCGGCACGACGTCCACCGGGATCGACCGGGCTCGCGCGGCGGTCGCCAAGGCGCCGTCACCGGGCAGGACGACGGTCGGCGGTTCGCCCCGCGCCACCAGTTCGCTGGCCACGGCGAGGAGCGTGCGTTGCGCGCCTCCGAGGAGGTGGGGGTAGGCGTCGAACAGCACGACGCGGGGCGGGCTGCTCACCGAGCACGTCCGTTTCGACTTGGGGGTGGGCGACGCCATGGTGGCATCGATCCGGGCAAGGGCGGAAACGTGGGCGATGATGGGCGGATGCCCTCGGGACCCCCACCGACCGCAGAGCGGTCGATCCGGGCCGCGGGTCCCACCCCGCCCGACGCAACCGGGCCCGGGGCCGTGCTCGTGATGGGCGACTTCGGTCACGAGCGGTGCGGCGTCGGCGGGAGCATGGCCGCGCTCGTGGCCGGCCGGACCGACATCGCTGTCCTCGATGCGGCCGCGCCGGGGCGGCTGCGCTTCCTCCGCGAGGCCAGGGCGGCGGCGCGCACCGGCGCCGTGGCGGTGGCCGTCTATCCGACCCGCTCCACCGTGTACCAGCGCGACCTCCTCCTGCGAGCGGCCGTGGTGCGGCTCGCCTTCGGCCGTCGGCGGTTCCGCCTGCACCTGCACGAGTACCGGCACCTCCGCAAGATGCTGCGTTGGCCGGCGACGATCGCGCTGCTCCTGCCGCAGCGGATCGTGGTGTCCACCGAGTCCGAGCGCGACGCCGTCGCCCGGGCCCTCGGCGGGCTCGTGGGGCGGCGGTGCGAGGTCGTGGTCGCCGTCCCGACGAGCGGCACGAGCCCGACGGCGACGGACCTCGAGGCCAGCCTCGGACCGGATGCGGATCGCGACCGCACCGTCGGCGTCTTCGGCATGTACCGCGACGACAAGGACCTCTCGTGGCTGCTCGACGTGCTCGGCCGGCTCGACCGCCGGTTCGACCGCCTCGTCCTGGCGGGCGCGGGCTGGGAGGGCCGCCAGTGGCCGTCGGAGATCACCGACCGCTACGAGCTCACTGCGCTCGGCCACGTCCCGCGGCGCGCCCTGCCCGGCATCTTCCGCTCGTGGGGCCTTGCGGTGGCTCCGCTCAGCAACCCGGCCCACGACGGGCGCATGAGCGTGCGGACGCCCCTCGCGTTCGGCGTCCCGACCCTGACCGTCGGCCCCCGCGACGCTGAACTCACCCTCGACCCGCCGCACCTCGTCCTCGTCCCACCCCACGACCCGGGCGCCGCTCGCCTCGACGTCGACCGCGGGGAGGGTGCCGCCGCAGTGGCCGAGTTCGAACGGGCCGCCGGTACCGCGACGGCCGCGGCCCTCTTCGGATGACCGCGGGCGTGCGGTGGGTCACCGCCGAGGTGCCGGACCGGAACGGGGGCGGCGGCAACCAGCGGCAGGCCTACCTGCTCGAGGCCCTCGCGGACATCACCCCCGTCGACCTGTTCGTCGCCGGGGCGGTGGAGGACGAGGCCGTACGTGCCGCGGCGCGCCGGATCGTCGAGATCGATGCCGGTCCCCGCCCCCTGCCGACGAGGCGGATCGAGCGGCGGGGCTGGGCGGCGGCGACGACGTGGGCCGCGGGCCTGCCCCTCGACGTGGCGGCCTACGCCCCGGTGCGCGACGCGTTCGCCCGCAGCCTGCAGGGGGATCGGGCGCGCCACGAGACGACGATCGTCCACCACGGCGTGCTCGCCCCGCTGCTCGCCGGGCCCCGCTTCGACGACAGCCGTTGGGTGCTCCACCTCTTCCACGCCGCCGGCGACCGGGCCGACCAGCTCGCCGCCCACACGGACAGCGCCCTGAAGCGAGCCCTATTGCGCCGCGACGGGGCCAACGCCCGGCGCATCGAGCAGCACGCCATCGACCGGGCCGACGCGCTCGTCGTCGCGACACCGCAGGACGCGCTGCGGCTGGGTCGGCCGTCGACGCCAACCCATGTGGTCGACCAGGGGATCGACCTGGAGCGCTTCCGCCCGGCGCCGCTCCCGACCGAACCGGTCGTCCTGTTCTCGGGGTCGCTCGACTACGACCCGAACGTCGACGGGATCACCTGGTTCGTGGCCTCGATCTGGCCGCTCGTCCGCCGACGGGTGCCCACCGCCGAGCTGCTGGTCGTGGGCCGGAACCCGGTCGCTTCGGTCAGCGAGCTCGCCGACGTCGACGGTGTGTCCGTCCACGCCGACGTCCCGTCCATGGGCCCGTGGCTGGCGAGGTCGCGCGTCTCCATCGCCCCGCTCCGGGTCGGGACGGGTGTACGGGTCAAGGCCCTCGAGGCGCTGGCAGCAGGGGTGCCCGTGGTGGGGACCGCGACCGCGCTCGAGGGGATCGAGCTCGACGCGACACACGCGTCGGTGGCCGAGGACGTCGCCGGCTTCGCTGCGTCGGTCGTGGCGCTCCTCGAGGACGACGCCCTCGCCTCGTCGCAGCGCACGGCGGGGCGTGCCTTCGTCGAGGAGCGCCACTCGTGGCAGGCGTCAGCCCGCCAGCTCGCGGCCGCCCTCCTCTGATTCCCGGCGAGGGCCGTCAAGGCACGGGCTACGTTGGCATCCGTGCCGACGAGGCGAGTGGGCAACACCTGGGAGCGTTGGGGCGAGGAAGACCCCCTCTTCGCCGTCCTGTCCGACAAGGACAAGCGCCACGGCGGCTGGGAGGCCGACGACTTCATGGCCACCGGGCGGGCGTCCATCGCGGCGCTCCTCGCCGACCTCGAGGGGTTGGGGATCGTCGTCCCCGAGGGCAGCGTGCTCGACTTCGGCTGTGGCGTGGGCCGCCTCACGATGGCGCTGTCAGACCACTTCGACGACGTCCACGGCGTCGACATCTCCGCCGCGATGGTCGACCGCGCCCGCGCCGTCGCCGAGGGTGCTGCGAACCCGCCCACCTACCACCACAACCGCCAGCCCGACCTCGCGCTGTTCGACGACGACACGTTCGCCCTCGTGGTCACGTTCCTCGTGCTCCAGCACATGCCGGCGAGCGATTCGCTGGCGTACGTGCGGGAGTTCGTGCGCGTGCTGGCGCCGGGCGGCGTCGCCGTCTTCCAGCTGCCCGAGGCTCACTGCCGGCCGACCCGGCTCCTCGACAGCCGGTGGCTGCCGCCACGCGTGCGCAACGCCGGCGTGCGGATGAAGGGCCGCGTCCTCCGACGGCCGTACATGGAGATGCACATGGTCAAGCGGGCGGTGGTCGCCGCCGCCGCCGAACGGGCCGGCGGCGAACTGGTCGAAGCCGCTCCCGACGCGAGCGGCGGCGACTTCTGCCGCAGCGTCAGGTACATCGCGCGCAAGCCGGGCACCGTCTCCGGCGCGCGCTGAGCGGCCACCGCCGTCCGGATGCTGAGCGCCCTCGTCTGTACGCGCGATCGCCCCCACCTGATCGCCGACTGCCTCGGCTCGCTCGCCGCCGCCCTGCCAGAGGGGGGTGAGATCGTCGTCGTCGCCCACGGC
>JACDCH010000058.1 GCA_013694495.1 Acidimicrobiia bacterium
CCGGGGGACGGCGCGTCAACCGCCGAGCAGTCCCGCGCAGCCGTCGGTCAGCTCGGCCGCCAGCGTGCCGCCGGTGATGTCGGACGACAGGAACGTGGCCAGCTCGTCCGGCGTCAGCGCCGAGATGCCATCGGCGAAGCAGCTCTCGAGCTCCTCGTTGCTCGGGTCGCCGCCCTCCTCGAAGGCGGCCACGGCCAGCGCGAGGACGAGCGGTTCGCACGACACGAGCGCGTCGATGCGGGCGCCCTGGAGCGCCTCGGGTCCGGCGGTGTCGCCGGCCAGCGAGGCGGCGAGGACCGACGCCACGGTCGGGTCGTCGTTCACGTCGGCATGGATGCAGTCGAGATCGGACAGCCGGGGATCGATGGGGATCTCCGCCGCCACCGACGAAGCCAGGAAGGCCCCGAGGTCGCACGCGTCGAGGGACTCGGTGAGCTCGGCCTCGGCGTCCTCGTCGACCACGAGACCCAGCTCGGGCAGCGTGGTCGCCAGGGCGAAGGCCTCCGGGTTGACGCCGAGGTCGACGAGCTGCGGGCCCACGACGCCCACGACGGCCTCCGACATGCAGCGGGCGGTGTCCTCGCTGATGCCCGGGAGCTGGAAGCTGCCGGCGAGGGCCTCGACGTACGGCTCGACGGCGGCGCCCTCGACCGTGGTGGGCACGGTGACCACGACCGACGACGCGGTCGACGAGCTCGTGGGCGCCGTGGTGGCCGGGGGCTCGACGACGGGGTCGTCGTCGCCGTTGCACGCGCTGAGCGCGAGCAGCACGGCGAGGGAGAGCAGGGTTCGAGCGGGCCGGGACGGCATGGGGCTCACAACGTACCGACCCGCCCCCCGACCAGCCCTGCCGCCCCTCAGGACTTGTGGACTGAATCGGGGGATCGTCCCACCTCACATGTCCGCCGCCGGAGGCGCTGGGGGTCTGGGGGCGGAGCCCCCAGGCATCGGCCGCAGGGCGACGAAGTCGGCCGAGGACCGGAACGACCGAGCGAAGCGAGGGCTACGAAACTCGCCGGAACGGAGCGAAGCGAGTGACGGCGAAACGACTCAGGACCTGCGGATGGATTGGCGTCGACGGTCATGGGGCCGCAGATCCTTCCTGCCTCTCCATTCGATTCCGGGTTCCCGCGTCGGGGGGCTGCGCCCGGGGCGGTCGGGAACCCTTCATCTCAGGGCTCGTGGCGCTCGACCAGCTCCGTGTCGGCCCGGTGGCGGTTGGCCGCGCTGACGACGGCCCGCAGCGACGCGGTGAGGATGCTCTCGTGCAGGCCGACCCCCCAACGCACGGTGCCGTCGCTGCGTTGCGTCTCGACGTAGGCCACGGCGTTGGCGTCGCTCCCCGTCCCGACCGCGTGCTCGCTGTAGTCCACGACGTCGATGTCGATGCCGAGGTCGGCCTGGAGGGCGGCGACGAAGGCGGCGAGGGGGCCGCCGCCCCGCCCGGTGACGGTGCGGTGCTCGCCGTCGACGAGCAGCTGGGCAGTGACGCTGGAGCCCTTCTCCCCCGTCGTCGTCTCGTGGCCGAGCAGCTCGATGGGTGGGTGGGGCGGGAGGTACTGGGCCTCGAACGTCGACCAGATCTCCGCCGGCTCGATCACCGTGCCCGTGTCCTCGGTGATGGTCTGGATCGACCGGGAGAACTCGATCTGGAGGCGGCGGGGCAGGTCGAGGCCGTGCTCCTCGTGCATGATGTATGCCACGCCGCCCTTGCCCGACTGGCTGTTCACCCGGATGACGGCCTCGTACGTACGGCCCACGTGCTTCGGGTCGATGGGCAGGTAGGGCACGCCCCACTCCTCGTACTCCTGCCCGCTCCCGCCCGCCTCCCCGGTGCCGAGGGCGACGAAGCCCTTCTTGATCGCGTCCTGGTGGCTGCCCGAGAACGACGTGTAGACGAGGTCGCCGACGTAGGGGTGGCGCAGGCTCACGGGCAGCCGGTTGGCGTACTCCGTCACCCGGCGCAGGTGGTCGATGTCGCTCATGTCGAGCTTCGGGTCGATGCCCTGGCTGAACAGGTTCATGGCCAGGTTGACGACGTCGACGTTGCCCGTGCGCTCGCCGTTGCCGAACAGCGTCCCCTCGACGCGGTCGGCGCCGGCCAGGACGCCGAGCTCGGCCGCCGCCACCGCCGTGCCCCGGTCGTTGTGAGGGTGCAGCGAGATGCACACCTTGTCGCGGTCGCGCACCGTGCGGCCGAACCACTCGATGACGTCGGCGTAGACGTTGGGCGTGAACATCTCGACGGTGGCCGGAAGGTTCATGATCAGCGGCCGGTCGGTGGTGGGCTCGATGACGTCCATCACGGCCTCGCAGATCTCCACCGCGTACGACGTCTCCGTGCCGGTGAAGCTCTCGGGGCTGTACTCGTAGGCCACCTCGGTGCCGGGGAGCGTCTCCTCGAGCTTGCGGCACAGCCGGGCGGCGTCGACCGCGATCTGGGTGATGCCCGCCTGGTCCAGGCCGAACACGACGCGACGCTGGAGGACCGACGTCGAGTTGTAGAAGTGCACGATCGCCCGGTTGGCGCCCCGCAGGCACTCGTAGGTGCGCTCGACGAGCTCGGAGCGGCACTGGGTCAGCACCTGGATCACGACGTCGTCGGGGACGAGGTCGCCCTCGATGAGCTGCCGCACGAAGTCGAAGTCGGGTTGGCTGGCCGAGGGGAAGCCGACCTCGATCTCCTTGAAGCCCATGTCGACGAGCGTCTGGAACATGCGGAGCTTGCGAGCCGGGTCCATCGGGTCGATGAGGGCCTGGTTGCCGTCCCGCAGGTCGACCGAGCACCAGCGGGGTGCGGCCTCGATGGTGCGGGCGGGCCACGTGCGGTCCGAGAGCGGCGCGGCGAGCGGGGCGAACGGCTTGTACTTGCTGAACGGCATGGCCTTGGGGATCACGTTCTCCGGAGGCATCGCTGAGTTTCCCTTCCTGGGTCTGAAAACGAAAGCACCCCCTGCGGTGCAGGGGGTGGGGCGGCGAACGCGGTTGAGCGCTCGCCGCTACGTAAGGAGCAGGAGGCCGGTGCAGAGGGCGGCGCGCATCGCCGACAAGGATGCCTTCGCGGCCGGCTCCCGTCAAGCGAACCAAGTACCGTGGCGCCGTGCTCCGTTCGGTCCGTTCCTCCCGGCTCGTGCTCTGGTTCGTCGCGGCGCTCGCCGCCGCGGTCGCCACCGGAAAGGTCCTGCGGGGCCGGTCCCAGCCGCTGCCCGCAGCCGCTCCCACCGGTGCCGGCACCCGTTCCGCAGCCGCGTCGGCCGGCGGCCTCCCCGACACCCCGGTGGTGCCCATCGTGCAGCCGAAGGTGGTCGAGGTGGGCGAGGTCGAGGCACCCGGCGAGCCGCCGATCGAGGACGCCGGCCCGGCGCCCGCGCCCGCCGTGAAGAAGGCGATGGCCCGCAAGGCGGCGCCGAAGAAGGCGACCCCCGCGAAAGCGGCGGCCCCGACCGCGGCGGCCGCGGCCACGAAGGCGGCTGCGGTCGAGAAGGCGGCACCGGCCAGGAAGGCTG
>JACDCH010000069.1 GCA_013694495.1 Acidimicrobiia bacterium
GGCACACGGCCTCGGGCAGGACCGGGTTGACCTTGCCGGGCATGATCGAGCTGCCCGGCTGGAGGTCGGGGAGGCGCACCTCGGCCAGGCCCGTGGCCGGGCCCGAGCCCATCCAGCGCAGGTCGTCGGCCACCTTCGCCAGGGCCACGGCCACGACGCGCACGAGGCCCGATGCCTCGACCAGCGCGTCGCGCGACGCGTTGGCCGCCATGTGGTCGCCCGCCTCGGTGAACGGGAGCCCCGTCGCCGCGGCCAAGCGGGCCACGACCGCAGCCGCGAAGCCGGCCGGGACGTTGATGCCGGTGCCGACCGCGCTCCCGCCCAGCGGCAGCTCGCCGATGCGGGGCAGGGCTAGGCGGAGCCGCTCCGCTGCCTGCTCGACCTGCGTCGCGTAACCGCCGAGCTCCTGGCCGAGGGTCACGGGCGTGGCGTCCATGAGGTGCGTTCGGCCCGCCTTCACGACGTCGGCCAGCTCGCCCGCCTTGCGCCGGAGGGCGGCGGCCAGGTGCGCGAGGCCCGGCAGCAGGTGCTGGTCGATGCGCTCGACGACGGCGACGTGCATGGCCCCGGGGAACTGGTCGTTCGACGAGAGCGGCGCGTTGACGTCGTCGTTGGGGTGCACAACGGTGCCGTCGCCGAGCTGCTCGGTGGCCAGCGTGGCCAGCACCTCGTTGACGTTCATGTTCGTGCTCGTGCCCGAGCCGGTCTGGAAGACGTCGATCGGGAACTGGTCGTCGAGGCCGCCGTCGACCACCCGGGCCGCCGCGTCGGCGACCGCCGCCGCCACCTTCGCGTCGAGCGAACCGCGGGCAGCACGCTCGTCGGCGAGGGCCCCCTTGATGCGGGCCAGGGCGTGCACGACCGCCGCGGGGACGGTCTGTCCCGAGATGGGGAAGTTCTCGACGGCCCGCTGGGTCTGGGCCTGCCAGCGCGCCGCGACGGGCACCCGCACCTCGCCCATCGTGTCGTGCTCGATCCTGAAGTCGGCGTCGTCCACGACCGGTGACCGTACCCAGGGGCCTCGTACACTCGACCCATGGGATGGGGATGGGGGACGAAGCGGACATTCGGTCTGGTGGGGGTGATCGCCCTCAGCGGGCTCGGTGCGGGGTGCAGCGACGACGGCCCGGCCGACCCCGTCTCGGCGGAGGCCTACGCCGAGGAGGTGGCGGCGCTCTGCACGCAGCACGGTGAGGCGCTCGCCGACGCGTCCGCCAACTTCATCGACACCGCCCGCTCCGATTCCGAGCGGATCGCCTTCTTTCGCACCGACTACATCCCGAGGGTCCGCACCGTCATCACCGGCCTCGGCGAGCACGGGTTCCCCGAGGGCCGGGACGCCGAGCTGCGGGCGGTCCTGTCGACCGTGCTCGACCTCGCGCAGCGGTTCGACGCCGAGGTGCCCCAGTTCATCGACGACTACCGGGCCGGGCGTCTGGACGAAGCCGACAACTTCCCGCGCCTCATCGCGGAAGGCCTGGCCCAGGCGGACATCCGCTGCCTCGGTTGAGCCTCTCCCGCCGCCTCGGTGGGCCCGACGCTCGCCGGCGCCGTCATCGCCTGGCGCTCGTCGGCGCCGCCGCGCTGCTGGTCGTGGCCGGCGCCCTCTGGTTCCTCGGGGGCGACGAGGGCGACGAAGGCGACAGCGGGGCCGACCGCGACACGCTCCTCGCGGCGTGCGCCGAGAGCAACGAGTCGATCGGCGCCGCGCAACGGGCCCTGCTGGGCGGGAACGACGCGCCGAACGCGGTCGAGGGCTTCCTCGGCGACGCGTTCGTCGACCTGGTGCGCGACCGCACCGCAGCCGCTCGGGCGGTCGGACCGTCGGGCGACGTCGAGGCCGTGCTGCAGGACCAGGACGCGGTGATCGATGAGATCGAGCGCGACCCGGCCGCGGCGGCCGGCAGCGTGACCAACCCGTTCGAGGCGGTGAACCAGCGGTGGCGCGAGCTCGGGTTGGCGGCGTGCGCCATCGACGCCAGTACCGTCCCGGCCTGATGGACGCCGGGTTCCAGTTCACCGAGATCCTGCCGATCGACCACCACCACCCCGACACGCCGTGGCGCCTCGTGACCACGAACGGGGTGCGCACCGTCGAGGCCGTGGGGCGACGGTTCCTCGAGGTGGAACCGGAGGTCCTCACCCGCCTCACGGCCGAGGCCTTCCACGACGTCAACCACCTCCTGCGGGCCGGGCACCTGGCCCAGCTGGCCCGCATCCTCGACGACCCCGAGGCGTCGCCGAACGACTGCTTCGTCGCCCTCGACCTGTTGAAGAACGCGTGCATCGCGGCCGGTGGCGTGCTTCCGATGTGCCAGGACACGGGCACCGCCATCGTCGTCGGGAAGCGGGGCGAGCGGGTGCTCACCGGCGGCGACGACGAGCGGGCCATCGCCCGCGGCATCCACGACGCCTACACCCGGCTCAACCTCCGCTACTCCCAGATGGCCCCGCTCACCACGTGGGACGAGGTGAACACCCGGACGAACCTGCCGGCGCAGATCGAGCTCTACGCGACGGCCGGCGAGGGGTACGAGCTGCTCTTCATGGCGAAGGGCGGCGGCTCGGCCAACAAGAGCCTCCTGTTCCAGGAGACGAAGGCGCTCCTCACCCCGGCCAAGCTCGAGGCTTGGCTCGACGACAAGCTGCGCACGCTCGGCACCGCGGCGTGCCCGCCGTACCACCTCGCCCTCGTGATCGGCGGGCCGTCGGCCGAGTACGCGCTGAAGACGGCCAAGTACGCGTCGGCCCGCTACCTCGACTCGCTGCCGACCGCGGGGTCGGAGCTGGGCCACGGGTTCCGCGACCTCGAGCTCGAGGCGTCGGTGCTGGCCCTCACGCAGCGGTTCGGGATCGGTGCCCAGTTCGGCGGCAAGTACTTCTGCCACGACGTGCGGGTGATCCGGCTCCCCCGCCACGGCGCCTCGTGCCCCGTCGCGCTGGCCGTGTCGTGCTCGGCCGACCGTCAGGCTCTGGCCAAGATCACGGCCGACGGCGTCTTCCTCGAGCAGCTCGAGACCAACCCGGCGCAGTACCTGCCGCCCGTCAGCCAGCAGGACCTCGGCGGCGTCGTCGTGTCCGTCGACCTCAGCCGGCCCATGGCGGAGATCCGGGCCGAGCTGTCCCGCTACCCGGTGAAGACCCGCCTCTCGCTGACGGGGCCGATGGTCGTCGCCCGCGACATCGCCCACGCCAAGATCGCCGAGCGGCTCGACGCCGGCGAGCCGATGCCGCAGTACCTCAGGGACCACTGCGTGTACTACGCCGGCCCGGCCAAGACGCCCGAGGGGCTGGCGTCGGGCTCGTTCGGCCCCACGACGGCGGGACGCATGGACTCCTACGTCGAGCGCTTCCAGGCCGCCGGCGGTTCGCTCGTGATGCTGGCCAAGGGCAACCGCTCGGCCGCCGTCACCAAGGCGTGCGCCGAGCACGGCGGCTTCTACCTCGGCTCCATCGGCGGCCCCGCCGCCCGCCTGGCCCAGGACTGCATCCGCTCGGTCGACGTGCTCGAGTACCCCGAGCTGGGCATGGAGGCGGTGTGGAAGATCGAGGTCGAGGACTTCCCCGCCTTCATCGTCGTCGACGACAAGGGCAACGACTTCTTCCGCGAGGTCGCCACCCCCGTCGCCCTCCGCACCTGACCCCAAGACCCTCGAATCGGGGGTAGCTGTCGCGACATATTGTCGATTGCTGCCCCCGATTGCGTGGTTTGGGGGCGGGTCAGGCGCCCGTCAGGAGGTGGGGCCGGTGATGGTGGCCATGTTGGCGGTGATGTTCGGGAGGACCCGGTCGACGAGGGCGCCCCGGGCGGCGGCCTTGGTCTGGGCCACGGCCGAGGAGCTCAGGTGGGAGAGCTCGTGGGCCTCGGCGGTCGCCGCGGCCAGCAGCTCGTCGGCGGGCACGACCCGGTCGACGTAGCCCGTGCCGACCGCGTCGGCGGGGCTGAAGACGCGGCCGAGGAGGGCCGTGTCGAACTGCGAGGGGGGCATGCGGTAGCGGGCCAGCTCCATGGCGAACTCGGGGAGGCCCATCCCGATGGCGACCTCGTTGAGCCCGACCTTGGCCGGCACGTCGGCGGCGATGCGCACGTCGGACGCGAGCAAGAGGAGGGCGCCGGCCGCCAGGGCGTGGCCGGTGACGGCAGCCACGACGGGCATCGGGAACGTGAACAGCCGCAGCAGGAGCTCGCCGCCGCTGGTGACGAGCGAGCGCATGTCCTCGGTGCTCCTCGTCATGATCGACAGGTCGAAGCCGGCGGAGAACCGACCCGGCCGTCCGACGAGCAGCACGGCGTGGGCCTCGCCGGCTGCCCGGTCGAGGGCGGCGTGGAGCTCGGCGATGACGGTGGGCGAGATGGCGTTGGCCTTGCCGTCGTCGAGGGTGAGCACGGCCACCCCGCCGTCGAGGGTGTAGTCGAGGACGTCGGACATGGCCGGGAACCTACGGCGAGGGCAGGGCGGCGGCGAAGGCCGCCAGGGCCCGGTCGACCTCCTCGTCGCTGACGACCAGGGGCGGCATCCACCGGATGACGTCGCCGTCGGTGCCCGCCGACATGAGCAGCAACCGGCCGTCGACCCGGCACCGCTCGATGATCCCCGGCACCGTCGCCGCGTCCTGCAGCACGACGCCGACCATGAGACCGGGTCCCCGCACGGCGGCGATCGCGGGGTTCGACGCCTGCAGCTTCGAGAGGCCGTCGCGCAGCTGGTCGCCCCGGGCCCGGGCGTGCTCGAGGAAGCCGGGCGCGGTGAGCACGGCGATGGTGGCCAGCGCGGCGGCGCAGCCGATGGGGTTGCCGCCGTACGTGCCGCCGTGGGCGCCCTTGGGCCAGCGGGCCATGAGCTCGGCCGGCGCGCCGATGGCGGCGAGCGGGAAGCCCGAGGCGATCCCCTTGGCCATCACCAGCACGTCGGGCCGGATCCCGGACTGCTCGGTGGAGAACATGGTGCCGGTGCGCCCGAACCCGGACTGCACCTCGTCGACCACGAACAGCATCTCGCCGGCCCGGCATCGCGCTTCGAGCCCCTGCAGGAACTCGGCCGGGGCCGGCAGGTACCCGCCCTCGCCGAGCACGGGCTCGATCACCACGGCGGCGACCTCGCTCGGATGCGTCTGGGTGTGGAGGAGGCGGTCGAACGCGTCGAGGGCGAGGTCGACGGCGCGGGCCTCGTCGGTCCCCCACCGGAGGGCGTCGGGGAACGGCGCCACGAACACCCCCGCCGGCAGCGGCGCGTAGCCCTGGCGGTAGACCGACTTCGACGTCGTCATCGCCATCGTCTGGGCGGTGCGGCCGTGGAAGCTGCCCTCGAAGACGACGACATGGGGCTTGCCCGTGGCCTGGCGGGCCAGCTTCACGGCCGCCTCGGTGGCCTCCGCTCCGGAGTTGGTGAAGAAGAACGTGTCGATCGGGTCGGGCGTGATCCCGGCCAGCCGGGCCGCCAGCGGCTCGAGCAGGTCGTGGCGGTAGCAGTTCACCTGGGCGTGGACGAACCGCGCCGCCTGCTCCTGGATCGCGGCCACGACGGCGGGGTGGCAGTGCCCGGTCGACGTGACCGCGATGCCGCTCGTGAAGTCGAGGTACTCGGTGCCGGCGGCGGTGGTGACGACGCAGCCGACGCCCGACACGACCTGGAGGTCCGAGGCCGTGAACCACACGTCGGCGAGGTGCGGGGCCATGATCAGTCGCCGAGCTTGATCATCACGTGCTTGACCTCGGTGTAGGCCTCGACCGCGTACATCGACATGTCCTTGCCGTAGCCGGACTGCTTGAAGCCGCCGTGCGGCATCTCCGAGCCGATCGGCAGGTGGTCGTTCACCCATACCGTGCCGAAGTGGATGGCCTTGGCCACCCGCATCGCCCGGCCGACATCGCGGGTCCACACCGACGCCGCGAGGCCGTAGTCGACGTCGTTGGCCCACGCCACGGCCGTCTCCTCGTCGGGCGCCCGCTGCACCGTGACGACCGGGCCGAAGACCTCCTTCTGGATGATCTCGGAGCCCTGCTCGGGGCCGACGACGATCGTCGGGTCGTAGAAGTAGCCGTCGCCGTCGCGCGCCTGGCCGCCGAGCACCACGGCCGCGCCGGCCGCCTTGGCCCGGTCGACCATGCCCGCCACCCGCTGGCGCTGCGTGGCCGACACCACCGGGCCCATCTCGGTGTCCGGGTCGTTCGGGTCGCCCACGGGGATCTGGCTCACCTGCTCGGTGAGGGCGGCGACGAGGTCGTCGTGGACCTTGGGCCCGGCAACGATCCGGCAGGCCGCGGTGCAGTCCTGGCCGGAGTTAAAGAAGGCGCCGGTCCGCACGTTCTCGGCGACGGCTGCCACGTCGGCGTCGTCGAACACGATCACCGGTGCCTTGCCGCCGAGCTCGAGGTGGACGCGCTTGAGCGTGGTCGCCGCCGCCCGGGCCACGGCCTGACCGGCGGTCACGCTCCCCGTGATCGACACCATGGCGACGCCCGGGTGCTCGACCAGCGCCGCGCCCGCCGTCGACCCCTGCCCGCACACCACGTTCAGCACGCCGGGCGGCAGCGCCTCGGCCGCCAGCTCGGCGAGCTTCAACGCGGAGTACGGCGTCATCTCCGACGGCTTCAGCACCACGGTGTTGCCGACCGCGAGCGCCGGCCCCACCTTCCACGTCGCCATGCCGAACGGGTAGTTCCACGGGGCGATCGAGCCGACGACGCCCAGCGGCTCGCGGCGCGTCATCGACGTGTAGCCCTCGATGTACTCGCCGGCCGCCTTGCCCTCGAGGAACCGGCCGGCCGACGAGAACCAGCGCCAGTTGTCCAGGGCGAGGTCCAGCTCGAACTCCATGATCGACACGGGCTTGCCGACGTTGCGCGACTCGATGGCGCTGATCTCGTCGATGTTCTCCTCGATGAGGCGGGCCAGCGCGCCCAGCCGCTCGCTGCGGGCCCGCGGCGTCATCGCGCTCCACTCGCCGTAGGCGCCCTGGGCCGCCGTGACGGCCGCGTCGACGTCGGCGGCACCCGAGCTGGGAACGGCGCCGATGACCTTGCCGGTGGCCGGTTCGAGCACGTCGTCGGTGGCGCCATCGGCGGCGGCTCGCCACTCGCCGCCGATGTGGTTGAGGTCGGGACCCGGGGAGGTGGGGGGGAACGGCACCACACGATCTTGTGGGCTGGACGTCGGGCTCGCAAGCGTTTCCGTCGTAAGGTGGGCTGCTGACGAGCGGAACGCTGCCGGAGGCGCTGCATGACCACCACCACGGGCGCAGCCGACAAGCTGTGGCTCCACTTCAGCCGGCTGTCGGAGTCGAACAGCGACGACCTCGTCGTGATCGAGCGGGGCGAGGGCGCCTACGTGTGGGACGACCGGGGGCGGCGCTACCTCGACGGCCTCGCCGGTCTGTTCGTCGTGAACGCCGGCCACGGGCGCAAGGAGATCGCCGCCGCCGCCGCCGCCCAGGCAGAGCAGCTCGCCTACTTCCCGCTGTGGACGTTCGCGCACCCCAAGGCCGTGGAGCTCGCCGAGCGCCTCGTCGATCTGGCGCCCGCGGGGCTCAGCCGTGTGTTCTTCACGACCGGCGGCGGCGAGGCGGTGGAGACGGCGTGGAAGCTGGCCCGCCAGCACTTCCTGCTCGTCGGCCAGCCCGACCGGGTCAAGATCATCGCCCGCCAGACCGCCTACCACGGCACCACGCTCGGGGCGCTGTCGATCACCGGCCTCGAGCCCATCAAGGAACCGTTCCGACCGATGCTGTTCGCCGGCAACCGGCATGCCGCCACCACCAACCGGTTGCACTGCTCGCTCTGCGCCCACGCCGAGGCCTGCACCCTCGCCTGCGCCGACGACATCGAGCGGCTCATCGTCGAGGAAGGGCCCGAGACCGTGGCCGCCGTCTACCTCGAGCCCGTGCAGAACGCCGGCGGCTGCTTCGTGCCCGCCGAGGGCTACTGGCAGCGGGTGCGGGAGATCTGCGACCGCCACGGCGTGCTGCTCGTGTCCGACGAGGTCATCTGCGCCTTCGGTCGACTCGGCACGTGGTTCGGCGCCAACCGCTTCGGCTACCAGCCGGACATGCTCACGTTCGCCAAGGGCGTGACGTCGGGGTACGCCCCCCTGGGCGGCGTGATCGTGTCGGACCGCGTGGCCGAGCCGTTCACCGAGGGCGCCGAGTCGTTCCTGCACGGCATCACGTTCGGCGGGCACCCCGTCAGTTGCGCGGTGGCGCTGGCCAACCTCGACGTCATGGCCGACGAGGACCTGCCCGGCCGGGTGCTCGAGCTCGAAGGCGAGTTCCGGGGCGCGCTCGAGTCGCTGCTCGACCTGCCCACGGTGGCCGAAGTCCGGGGGCTCGGCTACTTCTACGGGATCGAGCTGACGGCCGACGGCTCGGACTTCAGCGACGAGCAGTGCGAGTGGCTCATCCGAAAGTTCCTGTCGAAGCGCCTGCTCGAGCTCGGCCTCCACTGCCGGGCCGACGACCGCGGCGACCCGGTGATCCAGCTCGCTCCGCCGCTCGTCGCCGGCCCCGAGGAGTTCGAGCTCATCGCCTCGATCCTGCGCCAGGCCCTCACCGAGGCCTGGGACCAACTCGGTCGATGAGCGCCTGGGGCGATCGGGTGGACCGGTGAACGACGACGGCGCCCCGCTCGACGCGGTCGACAAGGCGATCGTCGAGGCCCTCCAGGTCGACGGCCGGCTCCCCTACTCCGAACTGGGCCCGATGGTCGGGCTCTCGCAGGCCGCGGTGCGCCAGCGGGTGAAGCGGCTGCTCGACGCCGGCGTCATGCAGGTCGTGGCGGTGACCGACCCTGCGTCGCTCGGGTTCGGGCTCCAGGCCCTCGTCGGCATCAGCGTCGAGGGCGACCTCCGGGCCGTCGCGGCCGCCCTCGCCGCGGTCGACGAGATCGAGTACGTCGTCATCACGACCGGGCGCTTCGACGTGTTCGCCGAGGTCGTGTGCACCGACACCAGCGCGTTGCTCGACCTCGTCAACGACCGCATCCGCCCCATCGAGGGCGTGCGGGCCACCGAGGTGTTCACCTACCTCGACCTCGTGAAGCAGACCTACTCGTGGGGCACCCGCTGAGCGCACCGCTGTGGTGGGACGACCCGGAGGTCGCCGCCGCGATGGCGGCGCCCCGCAGCCCGCTCGACGGGTCGGTCGATGCCGACGTCGCCATCGTGGGCGGGGGCTACACCGGCCTGTGGACCGCGCTGCACGTGCTGCGGGCCGAGCCGTCGGCCCGCGTCGTCGTGGTCGAGGGCGAGGTGTGCGGGTTCGGCGCGTCGGGCCGCAACGGCGGCTGGGCGTCGGCGCTGTTCGCCGACGAGGGCCTCCGCGAGATGCACGAGGCGCTCGCCGGCGCGGTCGACGACCTGGGCGCGACGGCGGCGGCCGAGGGCATCGACTGCCACTTCCACAAGGGCGGCACGCTCACGTTCGCCACGACCGGGGCGCAGGAGCGGCGGCTGCGAGCCGACGAGGACGGCGAGTGGCTCGACGTCGGTTCGGCCCGGGCGCGGCTGGCGGTGGCCGGCG
>JACDCH010000108.1 GCA_013694495.1 Acidimicrobiia bacterium
CCGCCGAGCTCCGGGGGCCGCCGCCGGCCGTGGCGCCGATCTCTGCGTCGATCGTCACCCCTGCCACCGAGGCGGGATCGACCAGCACCGTCGGAGCGGCGCCGGTGGTCTCGGCCCGCCCGGCCGCCGTCGAGGGCCGGCCCGACGCCGACCCGCCGGTCCCGCCCACGGTCGTCGACCTCGGCGTCGCCGAGGTGATGCTCGGACCCGAAGGCTCCCGAGCCGCCGAGGAGCGGGGCGAGCAGATGCCGACCGCCGGCGAGATCGGTCCCCTGGGCTACGGCGCCGATCCGGGCGACCTGTTCGAGGACACCGCCGAGCTCGTGTCCGTCGTCCTCGAAGGGCTGGAACCATGAAGAGGCTCCTCGGCGCGGCGGCGCTCACCGCCACCACCCTCGGCCTCATGGCCCCGGCTCCGGCCCAGTCCGCGCCGCGGGCCGACGACTTCATCTGCCTGTGGGACGTCCCCAACCAGGCCGGCGGCGTGTGCCTGCCCGGCCTCGACCCCGTCACCAAGGCCGTCGAGGACCTGCTGAAGTCGATGCGGTCCGGCCAGACGGCCCGCGCCTTCTCCCTCTAACCAGCCTCCTCTCGAACTTCTAGAACAGGCCGGACTGGCCCGGCGGCGGCGCGGCCAGGCCGAGGTGCGCCCACGCGGCCGGGGTGGCCAGCCGTCCCCGGGGCGTGCGGATCACGAGCCCCTGCTGGATGAGGAACGGCTCGTAGACGTCCTCGACGGTCTCCTCGGGCTCGCCGATGCTGATGGCGAGGGTCTTGAGGCCGACGGGTCCGCCGTTGAACCGCTCGCACAGCGACCGCAGCACGGCCCGATCGACCTTGTCGAGGCCGATCTCGTCGACGCCGAAGAGGAGCAGCCCGGCCTGGGCGGCCGTCTGGTCGACCACGCCCGCCGCCCTGACCTCGGCGAAGTCGCGCACCCGCCGCAGGAGGCGGTTGGCGATCCGCGGCGTCCCCCGGGCCCGCCCCGCGATCTCCCGGGCGCCTTCCCGCGTCGCGTCGACGGCGAGGATGCCGGCGGTGCGCACCACGATCGCCTCGAGGTCGTCGGCGTCGTAGAACTCGAGCCGGGCCACCAGCCCGAAGCGGTCGCGGAGCGGGCCGGTGATCAGGCCCGTCCGAGTGGTGGCGCCGATGAGGGTGAAGGGCGAGACGTCGAGCCGGATGGAACGGGCCGCGGGCCCCTTGCCGAGCAGGAGGTCGACCTGGAAGTCCTCCATCGCCGGGTAGAGCACCTCCTCGACGGCCCGCGAGAGGCGGTGGATCTCGTCGACGAAGAGCACGTCGCCGGGCTCGAGGTTGGAGAGCAGCGCCGCCAGGTCGCCGGCCCGTTCGATGGCGGGGCCCGAGGTCACGTGCATCCGGACGCCGAGCTCGTTGGCCACGATGCCGGCCAGCGACGTCTTCCCCAGCCCCGGCGGGCCGGCGAACAGGAGGTGGTCGGCGGGCTGGCCCCGGCGCCGGGCCGCCTCGAGCAGGATGCTCAGGTGCTCCTTGAGCTCGCGCTGGCCGACGAAGTCGTCGAGGCGCCGGGGCCGGAGCCCCAGCTCCTCCTCGACCGGCTCGTCCTCCGGACCGGGTCGCGGGTCGAGCAGCTCGTCGCGCACGCGGGCCCGTCCTAGCGCCGGGCCGACAGGGCCCGCAACGCGAGCTTGAGCAGCGCGCCGGTGTCGGCATCCGGGTCGTCGGGAAGGGCGGCGAGGCCTTCACGGACCTCGTCGGGGTCGTAGCCGAGGCCGACGAGCGCCTCCCGGACCTCGGCCCGGGCCGGCGGCGGGCGGTCGCCGTTGCGGCCGCCGTCGACGCCCCGGGCGGCCGACAGATCGTCGAGCTCGGGCACGTCGAGGCGGCTCTTCAGCTCGACGAGGAGCCGGGCCGCCGTCTTGCGCCCCACGCCGGGCACGAGGCAGAGGGCGCCTATGTCGTCGTCGGCCAGCACCCGGCGCAGCGCCTCGGGCGAATGGACCGAGAGGATCCCGAGGGCGAGCGCCGGCCCCACCCCGTGGGCGCCGAGCAGCGCCTCGAAGGCGAGGCGATCGGCGAGCCCGGCGAAGGCGTAGAGGGTCTGGGCTTCCTCGCGCACGTGGTGGTGCACGTGCACGAACACCTCGTCGCCCACGTCGCCCAGGCCGACGCTGGTGGACGGCGCCACCAGGCAACGGTAGCCGATCCCGCCCACCTCGATGAGGACCTCGGCGGTGCCGCGGTGCAGCAGCCGCCCCCGCAGCGACCCGATCATGGGGTGGGGGCCAGCGGCCCCGAGGCGGCGGGGACGGGCGCGAGCTGGTCGAGCCGGGCGATCTGGGCCAGGCGGGGGGCGTGGGCGAGGTGGCAGAGGGCGAGGGCGGCGGCGTCGGCCGCGTCGATCGGGCGCAGCGGCCGGTCGAGGCCGAGCAGCGTGCGAACCATGCGCTCGACCTCGTCCTTGCTGGCGCCGCCCCAACCGGCGACCGCCTCCTTGACCTGGTTCGGCGTGTACTCGGCCACGAGGGCGCCGGCGTTGACGGCTTCGGCGATGGCGATCCCGCTCGCCTGGGCCACGCCGATGGCGGTGCGCACGTTGCTCTGGAAGAACACCTTCTCGACGGCCACCGCGTCGGGGCGGAGCTCGTCGACGAGGGCCCGCAGCTCCCGTTGCAGCTCCGCCAGCCGCTCCGGGTGGGGCGTGGTCGGCGCGGTGCGCAGCACCCCGACCGCCACGGCCCGCGCCCCCCGTCCCCCGGGGCCGGTGGCGTCGAGGGCGCCGTACCCGCACCGGGACAGGCCGGGGTCGATGCCGAGCACGCGCACGCTCAGGCTCCCGCCCCGGATCGACCGAACATCCGTACGAGGCTAACGAGGAGGGAGCCGACGCTCGCGGATGCCGGCCCGCTCCCGGCCCGTGGCGCGTTGACGCCGGCGGCCACGACGGGAAGGGTACGGAGCCGCTGGATTCCACCCGGCGCCGGCCGATAGCTGGAGGTGCCCGTGTCGAGCCCGACGATCGAAGCCGGCTCGACCACGCCCCTGCCGACGCGGGAACCGGTCGTCGCGCTGGCCGGCGTGCACCGCTCGTTCGGGACGAACCCGGCGCTCGCCGGGCTCGACCTCGTCGTCCCGGCGGGCACGATCACCGTGCTGCTGGGACCGAACGGTGCGGGCAAGACCACCGCCGCCCGCGTCGTCACCGGCGCCCTCGCTCCCGACCGGGGCACGGTGCGCGTCTTCGGGCTGGACCCGGCCGTCGACGGCGAGTCGGTCCGGCGCCGGTGCGGCGTCGTGTCGGCCAAGCCGGCGCTCTACGACCGGCTGTCGGGCCGGGACAACCTGGCCTACTCGGCCGAGCTCTACGGCCTGGGCCGGGGCGCCGACGCCACCGATCGCATCGAGGCGGCGGCGGCGCGCTTCGGCATCGTCCACGCCCTCGCCCAGCAGGTCGGCGGCTACTCGACGGGAATGAAGACCCGGCTCGCCCTGGCCCGGTCGGTCCTGCACCGGCCCGACCTCCTCCTGTTCGACGAGCCCACCTCGGGCCTCGATCCCGAGTCGTCCCACGCCGTGCTCGAGCTCATCCGCGAGATGCCGGCCACCGGCGCCACGGTGATCATGTGCACCCACCTGCTGCTCGAGGCCGAGGGCCTCGCCGACCAGGTGGTCGTGCTCGACCAGGGGCGCGACCGCGTCGCCGGCTCGCCCGGGGAGCTGGCCCGCCGGTTCTGGCCTGCGGCAGTTGTCCGCATCGACGCCGAGGACCGCGCCGGGCTGCGCCGGGCGCTCGCGGCCGACCCGCGGGTCGCCGCCGTCGACGACGGCGACGAACCCGCCCTTCCCCTCACGGTCTCCGTCGACGACCACGGCCGCATCCCCGACCTCGTGTTCGCGCTGACCGCCGCCGGGGTGCGGGTCACCCGGGTCGAGCCGTTCACCCCGTCGCTCGAGGACCTCTACTTCGCGGTGCGCGACGGGTGGGCGGGCGACGCCGTGCCCGTCGACGAAACCCCGCTGTTCGAGGGCAAGCTGTCGAGCGGCAACCGGCTCGGCCGGCGCTTCGGCGACCCGTTCTCGGCCTCACCCGCGGGGCGGCGGTGATGGACGGGGGCCGGGTGCTCACCGTGGCGCGCACCGACCTGCGGCAGCTCGCGCAGGCCCGCGACTTCTGGGGCCCGATGGTGGCGCTCGGCGGGCTGTTCTTCCTCGTGATCCCCACCGTCCTGCTGCTGATGATCACCCGGATCGACGACGTCCAGATCGTGGAGCAGCTCTCGACGACGCTCGAGGTGCTGCCGCAGCGGGCGCAGGACGCAATCCTGGGTTCGACGCCGAACGCCAGGGCCGCCTACGCGCTCGCCGTCTACCTCTTCGCGCCCGTGGCTGTCGTCGTGCCGCTGACCATCTCGACCGCCGTGGGAGCGGCCACGATCGTCGGCGAGCGCGAGCGGGGCACCGGTGAGTTCCTCGCCCACTCCCCCGCCTCGGTCCGCGAGATCTACCTCGGCAAGCTCATCGCCAGCCTGGCCCCGGGCCTCGGGACCGTGCTGATCGGGTTCGGGCTCTACAGCGTGCTCGTCAACGTGCTCGTCGGGCCGTCCGTGGGCGGCTGGTTCTTCCCGACCACGCAGTGGTGGGTCCTGATGCTGTGGGTCGTGCCGCCGTTCCTCGGGCTCACCCTGGCGATGGTGCTGCGGCTCTCGGCCAAGGTGAAGTCGACCGCCGCCGCGCAGCAAGCCTCCGGGCTCATCAGCCTGCCGATGATCATGATCGCCTACACGCAGTCGAGCGGGGCGCTGTACACCGGCGTCGCCGTGAGCTGGGTGATCGGGGCGCTGGCCTGGCTGGGCGCCGCCCTCGCGCTGTCCCGGGGCATGCGCAGCGTCACCCGCGCCCGTCTGCTGGGCGTGGCCGACGAGGCCTGAGCGGACGACCGGATCGAGAAGGAGAGAACGATGGCAACGACGGTGGGGAAGCTGGCCAACGAGCTCGGCGTGCCCAAGGACCAAGTGCTCGACGCGTGCAAGCGCACGGGGGTGACGGCCTGGAGCGAGCACACGCCCCTCGACGACGGCGAGACCGACCGCGTCGTGCAGCTGGTCCAGGCCGGGTCCATGGCGATGGCCGCACCGCACGGCGGCGGGCTGCTGCCGCCCCCGCCCTACGGCGGTCCGCCGCCGCCCGGCTACGCCCCACCGCCGGGCTACGGGCCACCGCCCTACGGGCCCTACCCCCAGCCGACGCCGAAGCGGCGCGGCAGCGCCGCGGTCAAGATCGTGGCCATCGTGGTCGGCGGCATCGTGGCCCTGGCCGTCGTCGGCACGATCCTCGGGGAGCAGGAGGACGCGCCGAGCAACGAGGAGGAGGCCGGGCTCGAGCTCGTCATCGGCGACTGCTGGGACGACCTCACCGACCAGGACGCCACCGAGCAGGTGGTCGACGCGTTCCTCCAGGAGAAGCCGTGCAGCATGCCTCACGACGCCGAGGTCTTCGCCGAGGTCACCCACCCATCCCCGGCCGGCGAGCCCTACCCCGGCGACCTCGCCATCTCGGAGTTCTCCCAGTTCGAGTGCGTGGCCCGCTTCACCGAGTTCGTCGGCATCCCCTACGAGCAGTCGTCGCTCGACGTGGTGTCGGTGTTCCCGCAGGACGTCGGGTGGGAGCGCCTCGAAGACCGCCGCATCGCCTGCTCCGTGGTCAACCTCGACGGCAGCCCGCTGACCGGCTCGGCCCGCGGCCTCGCCCGGTAGGCCGGTCGACCGCTACGCGGAAGCGGCGGCGACCGCAGCGACGAGCTCGGCCGTCGGCCGGAAGGTGAGCCCGGCGAGCGCCCTGTGCACGTAGCGGACGACGCCTTCACCGTCGATCACGAACGCCGAGCGCCGGTACAGGCCGAGCGGGCCGATGATGCCGTACGCCTTCCCGAGCTCCTTGTCGACGTCGGCCAGCAGCGGGAAGGAGAACCCGCCCTGCTTGCACGAGAACGACTCGTGGCTCTCGACCGACTGCGGGCTCACCGCCAGCACCTGCGCCCCGACCGACTCGAAGGAGTCGATGTCGCGGGTGTAGGCGTTCAGCTGCCGGGTGCACACGGGCGTGCCGTCGCCCGGGTAGAAGACGAGCACCACGGGCCGGCCCCGGAACTCGGCCAGCGTGTAGTTGCGCCGTCCCTCGTCGGTGTCGTCGGTGCCGGGCAGGTCGAAGGTGGGGGCGGCATCACCGGTCGCGATGGTCATGTGGTCAGGCTCCCACGGACACTTCGGCGAGGATCTCGTCGGAGATGTCGAAGTTGGCGAAGACGTTCTGCACGTCGTCGTGCTCGTCGAGCGTGTCGATGAGGCGCAGCACCTTCTTGGCCGACTCGGCCGAGTCGAGGTTGATGACGGTGGTCGGGATGAGCTGCAGGTCCGCCGACTCGATCTTCATCCCCGCCTCCTCGACGGCGGTGCGCACCTTGTGCAGCTCGGTCGGCGACGTCGTCACCCGCCACGCCTCGCCGTCGTCGGCCAGGTCCTCGGCGCCGGCGTCGAGGGCGGCCAGCATCAGCTCGTCCTCGTCGGCCTTGCGGTCGACCAGGACCGAGCCCTTGCGCTCGAACTGCCACGCCACCGCGCCGGGCTCGGCCATCGAGCCGCCCAGCTTCGAGAACGTGGCCCGCACCTCCGAACCCGTGCGGTTGCGGTTGTCGGTGAGCACCTCGACCAGCACCGCCACCCCGCCGGGCGCGTAGCCCTCGTAGGTGATCGACTCGTAGGTCACGCCCTCGAGCTCGCCGGTGCCCCGCTTGATGGCGCGCTCGATGGTGTCCGACGGCACCGACGCATCGCGGGCCTTCTGGTACATCGTCCGCAGCGTGGCGTTGGTCTCCGGGTCGCCGCCGCCCTCGCGAGCGGCCACCTCGACCTGGCGGAGGATCTTGGCGAACAGCTTCCCTCGGGCCTTGTCCTTGGCGCCCTTCTGGTGCTTGATCGTGGCCCACTTGGAATGCCCGCTCATGGGGTGCCTCCGTTCGCGCTGAGGAACAGGTGGTGGAGCCGGGGGTCGTCGCCCAGCTCGGGGTGGAAGGCCGCCACGAGCACGGAGCCCTGGCGGCAGAGGACGGGGTGGCCGTCGACCGACGCCAGCACCTCGACGTCGGGACCGGCTCGCTCCACGAACGGAGCCCGGATGAAGACGGCGGGGAACGGCTCGCGCTCGCCGGCCACGTCGAGGTCGGCCTCGAAGCTGTCGACCTGGCGACCGAAGGCGTTGCGGCGGACATCGATGTCGACGACGCCGAAGCTGCGCTGGTCGGCCCGCCCGTCGAGGATCGTGGTGCCGAGCAGGATCATCCCGGCGCAGGTACCGAAGGCCGGCATGCCGTCGGCCAGGCGCTCGGCCAGCGGATCGAACAGGCCCGACGACTCGAGCAGCATCGACATCGTCGTGCTCTCGCCGCCGGGCAGCACCAGCGCGTCGACGCCGGCGAGCTGGGCCGGCGTGCGGACCTCAGCCGGTTCGGCGCCCAGCTCCCGCAAGCGGGCGGCGTGCGCGGCGAAGGCGCCCTGCAGGGCGAGCACGCCGACCTTGTGCACCTGGAGGACCCTTCGGCATCAGCGCAGTGCTACCACCCTCGATCGGCGAGCTTCACGTCGAGCGAGCCGATCTCGAGGCCCGGCATGGCTGCCCCGAGGCCCCGGCTGACCTTGGCCACGATTGCCGGGTCCTGGAAGTGAGTGGTGGCCTCCACGATGGCCTTTGCCACCCGCGGCGGGTCGGACGCCTTGAAGATGCCCGAGCCGACGAAGACGGCCTCGGCCCCGAGCTGCATCACCAGCGCGGCGTCGGCCGGGGTGGCGATGCCACCGGCGCAGAACATCGGCACCGGCAGCCGTCCGGCAGCACCGACCTCGCGCACGAGGTCGACCGGGGCCTGGAGGCGCTTGGCCCACTCGTAGACCTCGGCCGAGTCGGCCTGGCCGATCTTGCGGATGTCGCCCAGGATCGAGCGCAGGTGGCGCACGGCCTCGACGATGTTGCCCGTGCCGGCCTCGCCCTTGGAGCGGATCATGGCCGCCCCCTCGCTGATGCGGCGCAGCGCCTCGCCCAGGTTCGTGGCCCCGCACACGAAGGGGATCGTGAAGGCCCACTTGTCGACGTGGTGGGACTCGTCAGCCGGGGTCAGCACCTCGGACTCGTCGATGAAGTCGACGCCGAGCGACTGGAGCACCTGGGCCTCGACGAAGTGGCCGATCCGGCACTTGGCCATCACCGGGATGGTGACCGTGCTCCGGATGGCGTCGATCAGGGCCGGGTCGCTCATCCGGGACACCCCGCCGTCGCGGCGGATG